>CANFPR010000084.1 GCA_947448975.1 Micrococcales bacterium
CAAACCCAAACCATGCTCGACTCAGCCCGTTCGGCCGGGTTAGTAAACATGGTGATGTTTACCTTTAGGTTCTTGCCGGTGCTGCAACGGCTTAGGCAGCAGGTGGCCACGCTCGGCCAAATCACCGATGCTCGATTCGAGTTTCGCCAAGGTTATGCCCGCAACAACGACTACTTCTGGCGCTTAGACCCGGCGCACGGCACCGGCGTGGTCGGCGATCTCGGTTCGCACCTGTTTGATTTAGCCGCCTGGATGCTCGGCGACTTCAAGATTCTGGGCGCCAACACCAACAATCTGTTTCACTCGCAAATCGAAACCAATGAGCAGTTCACCGCACTCGGCCAAACACCTGCTCGTACAGCCGTGACTTTCGTGGCCAGCATGATTGACGAAATGGGCGACACCGACATGGAGCAGCTTTTCGATTTTCAGTCGCCAACAGCCCGACTAACTGTTCGAGTGATTTATTCTGGGCCTCGTGCCGGTGTTTACACCGAGCTGCGAAGCGCGGGGGAGACCACCACAACATTCGAACCCGGCTTGCAATACGAGCATTACCCCAGCGGCCCACGCAGCTTCGTAACAGCCATACTCGGCCAGAATGTCGACATTCCAACCTTTGCCGATGGCCACCGCGCGCAGTTGCTAATCGACGATGTT
This sequence comes from Micrococcales bacterium, assembly GCA_947448975.1. Taxonomy (GTDB): domain Bacteria; phylum Actinomycetota; class Actinomycetes; order Actinomycetales; family Microbacteriaceae; genus Rhodoluna. Next base: position 661 of record CANFPR010000084.1, read on the forward strand.
TTGAAGTTGGTTGCCGCTAAGTCTTAGCGGTGAAAGTCGTCGATGACGATCTTGGTCATGCCGCGCAACGCTTTGTTCGCGTATTCGCGGGTTTCTTGGTCTGGGTGCCCGAGCCAGTCACGCATTTGAATCGGCGTAACCTGCCAGGTAACGCCCCACTTGTCGTAGCACCAGCCGCATTGACCTTCGCGGCCCTCTTTGGTGATGGCATCCCAGATGCGGTCAACTTCTTCTTGCCCGTCGACGTTTAGCGACAGTGAGATCGAGTCGTTGAACTCGGGCCCACCCGGCCAGTTGAGACCGATGAAGGAGTGGCCAAAGATGCTGAAGTCGGCGGTGAACAGTGGAGCATCGGGCGATGGTCGGTTCTGGGAGTGGATTACGACGTCGCCGAAGGTTGCCTTGTAAAACTCGAGTGCTTCGTCGAGTTCTCCGCCAAACCAGAGAAAAGTCTTGAGTTCGGTTTTTCTAGTCATCGCATGGCTCTTTCGGCGTTGATTACAGAATGGCAAGTGCGTTGGTTAGGTCGTGAATCAGGTCGTTCACCGATTCGAGACCAACCGAAAGTCGCACGGTTGATGGTGTGATTCCCATTTCGGCCTGCACTTCTAGCGGCAGGCGTCGGTGAGTTGTCGAGGATGGGTGGGTGATGAGCGACTTCGAGTCGCCGAGGTTGTTTGAGATGTCGATTACCTGAAGGGCGTTCATCACCGCAAACACCTTTTCTTGCGGTGCATCGAACTCGATCGCCAGCGTCGTGCCGCCGCCGCTCATCTGACTCTTAGCAAGATCATGGTGCTTGTGGCTAGGCAAGAACGGGTAGTGCACGGCCTTTACGCCGGGCAGGTTTTCGAGTTTCTGAGCGATTTCTAAAGCCGAAGCACACATGCGTTCAACTCGCATGTTTACGGTTTCTAGCGACTTGAGCATGACCCACGCGTTGAATGCGCTCATCGAAGGGCCGGTGTGACGCGTGAACGGAATAACCGAGTTCTTGATGTAATCGGCCGACCCGAGAATAGCGCCACCGAGTGCGCGCCCTTGCCCGTCGATGTGTTTGGTGGTCGAATACATAACTACGTCAGCACCAAGTTGAAGCGGCTTCTGCAGTACAGGCGATGCCATCACGTTGTCGACAATCACGGTTGCGCCAACCTTGTGCGCGAGGTCGCTCACAAACCTAATGTCGGTGATCTCCATTAGCGGGTTACTCGGGCTCTCGATGAAAACTGCCTTGGTCGGCACACTCAGTGCGGCCTTCCAACCTTCAATGTCTGCTGCCTCGACCAAAACGGTTTCGATGCCCCATCCTGGCAAAATTTCGGTGAGCACCACGTAGCAAGACGAGAACATCGCGGCCGAAGCTACAACGCGGTCTCCGGCTTTTACCAAACACGCCACGGATGCAAACATCGCGGCCATACCCGTAGCGGTAGCGAACGCGGCCTCAGCGCCTTCGAGAGCCGCCAATCGCTGTTCAAACATGGCAACGGTGGGGTTTGCGAATCGTGAGTAGAGAAAGTGTTCTTCTTCTTCACGAAACGCTGCAGCAGCCTGCTCGGCCGAGTCGTAGGTGAAGCCAGAGTTCATGAAAATGGCTTCGCTGGTTTCGCCAAAACCGGTGCGGGCGAGTCCGCCGCGCACGGCGATGGTCTGCGGGTCTAGCTCCCAGTTTGGGTTGCTCGGCTCAATTGGGTCTTGATAACCCCAAGGGCGGTTGCGTTTGGTCATAGGGGCAACTTTATCAGCGTGCCGCTAACGGCTACTCTTCGCCGATGTCTTCGTTCCAGAGAGTTGGGTTGAGTTCGATGAACTCACGCATGAGTTCGATGAGGCCCGGGTCGTTTATCACGTGCAGCTCGGCGCCGTGCTCGGCTACCCAGTCTTGACCGCCCATAAAGTTTTTGTCGTCGCCAACCAGAACCCGGCCGATGCCGAATTGCCGAATGAGCCCGCTGCAGTACCAGCAGGGGGAGAGGCTGGTGGCAAGGGTTACCTTGCGGTATGAACGCTGGCGACCTGCGTTTCTAAAGGCGCTGGTCTCGCCGTGCATCGAAGCATCGCCGTCTTGAACGCGGCGGTTACGGCCGCTGCCGAGCAGTCGACCTTCTTCGTCGAAGAGTGCAGCCCCGATGGGAATGCCGCCTTCGGCGAGTCCGAGGTGAGCCTCGGCAATGGCAACTTGGAGCTTCTCTTCGTCTGTTGCGAAGATTTGTCCAACTTTGAATTCCATTGCCGAGGCCTCTCGATTTCTGTTAGAGCGAACTAGTTCTTTGAGTTTGCGTCAAGCTTGCTGAACACTACGAAGAGTGCTGCAGCTAGAACGAAGCCAACTAGTGCGGTTAGGTCGCCGACGCCCCAGGCGCTTGCCAATGGGCCGGTGTACATAACCTGAGCAGCGAAGCCCCAGATCGAAACCGCGGTAGCGATTACGAATGCTGCAGCTCCAGCCCATGAGCTCTTCGGAGCAAGTGCGCGAGCACCGGCATCCTTGCCCTTGGAGAGAATGCGCTCGGTTAGAACAACTGCGATCCATGGTGAGACCCAGTACGAAACAACCAACAGGAATGCATCGAGCTGGTGACCAACATTGCCGTCGACTACACCTAGGTACGAGATCAATCCACCGACGAGACCAGCAAGTGCCACCATGATGGCGCGGCGGGTCTTGAAGCCGAGGTTGAAGCCCATTGCCAAGAACGACATTGCACCCGAGTAAACGTTAAGGATGTTGGCCGAAACCGAACCGATAACGATTGCTAGAAGCACGATTGCGCCAAAGGTTGGGTTGAACTGTGCGGTGAATGCTGAGGTTGGGTTTGCGATACCCCAGAAGTCGCCAGGGTTTCCGGCTAGAACGTTGAATGCAAGAACACCAACGGCCATGATCATGGTGGTGCTTAGGAAGTTACCCAAACCAGCGAACCATCCAAGAGCCTTCTTGTCGGTGTTAGCTGGTAGGTAGCGGGTGTAGTCCGAAGCGAATGCGGTCCAGCCAGCGGTGTAACCGTAAGCTGCGCCAGCGGTCAGGGTGAAACCTGCCCATGGGAATGCAGCGCCGGCAGCTGGAGCTGCAGAGTTGAACGCACCCGGAAGGGTGAAGATGGTGACGATAACGATGATCCAAACCACTGCCAAAAGGTAAGAAGCGTAGCGCTCCCACTTCTGAATGAGGTTGTGACCAACGAATGCCACACCAACCTGAACCAGGATGATCACAGCAAGTGCGCCATAGGTGCCAAGTGCAGGAAGCAGCGCTACAAGAGCGAAGGTTCCAGAGATGGTGTTTACAGCGAACCAGCCGATACCGGCTACGAGGGTAGACATACCAGCAGGAATTAGGTTTCCTAGCTTGCCGAATGCGTTGCGGCTAAGAACCATCTGAGGTAGACCAGCTTCTGGACCCCAGGTGCTCAAGATTCCGTGGGTGATGCCGGCGAGGGCGTTACCTACGAATACGGCGAGCAAACCCTGCCAGACATTCAAGCCGAAGCCGATTGCCAATGCGCCTACGAATACGGTTGCGAACTCTAGGTTCGGGGACGACCAAACAGTGAAAAGGTGCCACGGTTTGCCGTGACGTTCGCCCGCAGGAATCGGAGCGACGTCGTTGGTTTCGATTGCACCTGCCGAAGCAGGGTTGGTGTTTGTGTTTGTCATAGCGAAAACTCTATTCGCAGAGTTCACCGTGAATTCACAGTTTCGCCGTGTCTGGCGTTACAAACATGTAAACACCTCAAGTAGTTATTTAGGGTTAAAAGTGCGACTCGGATGAGCGCTAACGCATGTTGATCGGAGTCGAGTGAAGCTTCCCGACTTGCTGGCTAAACCGCATGCCCCGATGATCGCTTTAGAGCAACTGACGATTGCACATTTAGAGCCTTACCTTTTGATGCTCGACGACCCCGAATCGCGAAGGTTGACCGCCACAACCCAAACGTTTGATCGCCCGAAAATCGTTGAGTGGTTGGGTTCGCGAGCCACCACC
>CANFPR010000085.1 GCA_947448975.1 Micrococcales bacterium
ATGACCGGCTATCAGGAGACACTTACCGACCCGTCTTACGCAGGTCAGATCGTGGTGCAAACCGCCCCGCACATCGGCAACACGGGCGTTAACCACACCGATGAAGAGTCGGCACGTATTTGGGTCGAAGGCTACGTTGTGCGCGACGCAAGCCGCGTGGTTTCCAACTTTAGAGCCCAGGATTCCCTCGATAACGAGCTCGCGAAGTACGGCGTGGTTGGTATCAGTGGAATCGACACCCGTGCCCTCACTCGCCACCTGCGTTCGGTGGGAGTTATGCGCGCTGGAGTCTTTAGCGGCGAAGATGCCCTCCGACCCCTTGCAGAGTTGGTAGCCGAGGTCTCTTCGGCTGAAAAAATGGCAGGTCGTTCGCTGAGCGATGTTGTCTCTACTAAAGATGTTTTTAGAAGCGCACACCAGGGCGATTTTGTTGGAACCGTTGCGATTCTCGACCTTGGTTGCAAAGCATCGACTATCGAGCACATGAACCAACGCGGGCTAGACGTAGTGATGTACCCGGCTAAGTCTGACGCTGCAACTCTGCTTAGCGAAAATCCAGATGCGATCTTTTATTCAAACGGCCCCGGCGACCCTTCTGCGGCTGACGGTCAGGTAGAAGCTCTAAAGACAATCTTGAAATCGGGAACACCATTCTTCGGAATCTGCTTCGGCAACCAGCTACTGGGTCGAGCCCTGGGGTTTGACACTTACAAGTTGGCGTTCGGCCACCGCGGAATCAACCAGCCGGTACTCGACCGAACCACGGGCAAGGTTGAAGTAACAGCCCACAACCACGGATTCGCCGTAAAGGTCGAGGGTGGCCCCGAAGTCACCTCGCCGGCAGGCTTCGGCAAGGTGCTGGTTAGCCATGTCTCGCTCAACGATGACGTTGTTGAAGGCCTACAGTGCCTAGACATCGATGCGTTCTCGGTGCAGTACCACCCAGAGGCAGCGGCAGGCCCGCACGACTCTAACTACCTGTTCGACCGCTTGATTGAGGTCATCAAAACCAAGCGAGGATCCAACTAATGCCAAAGCGTAAAGACATCAACTCGGTTCTAGTTATCGGCTCGGGCCCAATCGTGATCGGCCAAGCCTGTGAGTTCGACTATTCAGGCACACAAGCCTGTCGAGTGCTTCGGGCCGAGGGCATCCGTGTGATCTTGATCAACTCGAACCCTGCCACCATCATGACCGACCCCGACTTCGCCGACGCGACCTACATCGAGCCGATCACTCCCGAGATCATCGAAGCGATCATCATCAAAGAGAAGCCAGACGCGATTCTGCCGACTCTGGGTGGTCAAACCGCCCTCAACGCTGCAATGTCGCTGCACGAACTTGGAATTCTCGAAAAGTACAACGTTGAACTTATCGGCGCAAAGGTCGAGGCGATTAAGAAGGGCGAAGATCGCCAGATCTTCAAGCAGCTCGTTCTCGATGCCGGTGCAGACGTGGCCCGTTCTTTCATCGCGCACACCATGGATGAAGTAATCGAAGGCGCAAACCAACTCGGTTACCCGGTGGTTGTTCGACCGTCGTTCACCATGGGTGGTCTCGGTTCTGGCTTCGCCTACAACGAGGCAGACCTGAGACGCATCGCCGGTGCCGGCCTGCAAGCCAGCCCGACCAACGAGGTTCTACTCGAAGAGAGCATCCTCGGTTGGAAGGAGTATGAGCTCGAGCTCATGCGCGACACCAACGACAACTGCGTTGTGGTTTGTTCGATCGAAAACGTCGACCCGGTTGGTGTTCACACCGGCGACTCGATCACCGTGGCTCCCGCACTCACACTTACCGACCGCGAGTTTCAGAACCTAAGAGACATTGGCATTCAGATCATCAGGGATGTCGGTGTCGACACAGGTGGCTGCAACATTCAGTTCGCCGTCGACCCTAAAGACGGTCGCGTAATCGTAATCGAAATGAACCCTCGCGTGAGCCGCTCCTCGGCTCTGGCATCGAAGGCCACCGGATTCCCGATTGCCAAGATTGCAGCAAAACTAGCCATCGGCTACACCCTCGACGAAATTCCTAACGACATCACCAAGGTGACACCCGCCTCGTTTGAACCAACGCTCGACTACATCGTCGTGAAGGTGCCGCGTTTTGCTTTTGAGAAATTCCCTGCCGCAGACGCTACCCTCACCACCACCATGAAGTCGGTGGGTGAAGCAATGGCGATTGGGCGCAACTACTCGCAGGCCCTTCAGAAAGCCCTTCGTAGCCTCGAACGCCGCGGTTCTTCGTTCAACTGGGCTGGTTTGAAGCACTCCAAGCAAGAGCTTCTCGAAATCATCAAGGTTCCAACCGATGGTCGCATCGTCAACGTGCAGCAGGCGCTCTTTGCTGGAGCAACTGTTGAAGAGGTGTTCGAGTCAACAAAGATCGACCCTTGGTTTATCGACCAGATCGTGCTCATCAACGAGGTTGCTGCCGTCATCGCGCAGGCTCACGCTCTCGATGAAGAAACCATCCTGTTGGCAAAAGAACACGGATTCAGCGACGCGCAGATTGCCGAGCTCAGGGGAGTGACCGAGACTGAGGTGCGTAACCACCGCCACGCACATGGCCTACGACCGGTTTACAAGACCGTCGACACCTGCGCCGGTGAATTTCCTGCCGAAACGCCTTACCACTACAGCACTTATGAGTCAGAAACCGAAGTGGCGTCGAGCGATCGTCGCAAGGTGGTCATTCTCGGAAGCGGACCGAACCGTATTGGTCAGGGTGTCGAGTTCGACTACTCGTGCGTTCACGCCTCGTTTGCCCTCTCGGCAGCTGGTTACGAAACCATCATGATCAACTGCAACCCAGAGACAGTGTCAACCGACTACGACACCAGCGACCGTCTATATTTCGAACCGCTGACCCTCGAAGACGTGCTCGAGGTTATTCACGCCGAACAGCAATCTGGCGAGCTAGTCGGCGTCGTCGTTCAACTCGGTGGTCAAACCGCACTCGGTTTGGCTAAGGGCCTCAAGGAAGCGGGTATCCCGATTCTTGGTACCAGCCCCGAAGCCATCGATTTGGCCGAGGAGCGCGGGCTGTTCAGCAAGATTCTCGATGACGCGAAACTTCTGGCTCCGGCCAACGGTGTCGCAACCGACATCGCAGGCGCTCTCGAAATCGCCGAACGAATCAGCTACCCGGTTTTGGTGCGCCCATCGTTTGTTCTCGGTGGTCGCGGTATGGAAATCGTTTACGACAAGGCCTCGCTCGAAGACTACTTCGACCGCATCGCCGACCAGGCGATTGTTGGCGAGGGTTACCCTCTGCTCGTCGATCGTTTTCTAGACGACGCGATCGAAATCGACATCGATGCACTTTACGACGGCGAGCGACTCTACGTTGGTGGCGTCATGGAGCACATTGAAGAGGCCGGAATTCACTCGGGCGACTCGTCATGCACCCTTCCACCGGTGACCATGAGTCGTGGCCAAATCGAACGCGTGCGTGCGGCAACCGAGCGCATCGCTGCCGGTATCGGCGTACGCGGTCTAATCAACGTGCAGTACGCATTGGCTCACGATGTGATCTATGTTCTAGAGGCAAACCCCAGAGCTTCGAGAACCGTGCCTTTCGTATCGAAGGCCCTCGGAATCACTTTGGCTAAAGCCGCTTCTCTTGTGATGGTCGGCAACAGCATCGACGACCTCATTCGTGATGGTCACCTGCCAGCTAAAGACGGAACCTACATTCCGGCTGGTTCGGCGATCTCGGTAAAGGAGGCGGTGCTTCCGTTCAAGCGCTTCGCAACCAAGGATGGCCGCTTCGTTGACTCACTGCTTGGGCCCGAAATGCGTTCAACCGGTGAAGTTATGGGCATCGACGTCGACTTTCCTACCGCCTTTGCAAAGAGCCAGGCCGCTGCCGGTAGCGCGCTACCAACCTCGGGCTCGGTATTCATCTCGGTGGCAGACCGCGATAAGCCGCAGGTGGTGTTGCCGGTGCGGCGACTTCACCAGCTGGGCTACAAGATTCTTGCCACCAGCGGTACCGCAGAGATTCTGCTTCGACACGGCATCGAAACCACAACCGTAAGAAAGCACTCGGATGTTTCATCTGCAGAATCTGGGCCGAGCATCGTCGATCTCATCTCGGCCGGCGAAGTTGACGTTGTGGTGAATACTCCATCAGGTTCAGGGCTCTCGGCACGTAAAGACGGTTACGAGATTCGCGCCGCAACTACCGCTGCCGACAAGGCGATCTTCACCACAATCGCTCAGTTGAGCGCTGCCATCGGATCTTTTGAGGCGGTTATCGCAGGACCTTTCAAGGTGAAGTCACTTCAGGAACACTCAGCAGAAAGAGCGGCAGCCATTGCCTAGTTCATTCGGTCAGAAGCTCTCCGAAGCCTTTGAGATGCACGGGCAGCTTTGTGTGGGAATCGACCCGCACGTTTCGCTCCTCGATGACTGGGGCTTGAACGACGATGTGCAGGGGCTCGACTACTTCGCCAACAGCCTCGTAGACGCTTGCGCGGGCAGTGTTGGAATTGTTAAGCCGCAGGTTTCGTTCTTTGAACGTCACGGTTCTGCTGGTTTTGCGGTTCTGGAGCGCATTACGCATCGAGCGCACGATTCGGGTCTTCTGGTGATAGCCGACGCCAAGCGCGGCGATATCGGCACCACAATGGCGGCCTA
>CANFPR010000086.1 GCA_947448975.1 Micrococcales bacterium
ACGTCGATTAGCACTTCTAGTTGGTCTCCCCCAACGGCAGAAACCGGCACAACGGCATGCCAATCACGAAGTTCGTTGATTGCGAAGAGTTGATCGGCTAGTTGCGTCTTAGAAACCAACTCAGACTTAGTAACAATCGCAACCAATTTTGCTCGGCGAAACTGCGAAAGGGAGTCGTTGATGAAGTTGTCGCCGGGACCAATCTTTTCGTTGGCCGGCACACAAAAACCGATTACGTCAACATCGCCAAGAGTGGAGTCAACGAGGTCGTTGAGCCGTTGCCCGAGCAATGTTCGCGGACGGTGCAATCCAGGAGTGTCAACCAGAATAATCTGACCCTTTTCGCGGTGCACGATGCCACGGATGGCGCGTCGCGTGGTTTGTGGCTTGGCACTGGTTATGGCGATCTTTTCGCCTACCAGAGCGTTGGTAAGCGTCGACTTCCCGACGTTCGGTCGGCCTACAAAGGAGACAAATCCTGATTTGTGTTCGGTCATTGTTCCTTCTCGTCAAAGGCCGAATAGGCCTCAATTAGGTTCTCGGTTGGTTGAACCAGAACGGTCTTTAGTCGCTTCGGTCTACCCTCAAAGCGTTCGGCAATAAGTTCTAAGCCAGAAATGACCACACGGTCACCCTTGGTAGCGAGTCTGCCGAGTTGCTTACTTAAGATACCGCCAACGGTATCGACGTCTTCGTCTTCGAGTTCGAGGCCAAACCGCTCGCCCAAGTCAAAAAGCGAAAGCTTCGCCGAAACCAAAAGCGTGCCGTCGGCCAATACCTGAATTTCCTCGTCGTCGCGGTCGTACTCGTCGGCGATTTCGCCAACAATTTCTTCGATAACGTCTTCCATGGTGACGAGACCCGCCACGCCGCCGTACTCGTCAACCACAATGGCAATGTGTGTTGCGCTTCGTTGCATCTCGCGCAAGAGATCGTCGGCTGGCTTAGATTCGGGCACGAAAAATGCAGGGCGAGCCTTGGTTTCGCAAGTGATTTTGCTCATCTGTTCTGATTTGGCATTGAGAACACGAATTAGGTCTTTCACATAGAGCACACCGATGACGTCATCAACGTTCTTTCGAATCACGGGCAAACGCGAATACCCGCTTTCGAGAAAAACCTGCATTGCCTGTTCGAGGTTGTCAGAGGCCTGAACGGTTGCCATGTCTACACGCGGAATCATAACTTCGCGAACAATGGTTTCGCCAAACTCGTCAACCGACTCAAGAAGTTCTTGCTCGAACTCATCGGGCTGGTCGTCTTTTGGCGTTGCAAGTGGCGTGAAAAGCAGCTCAAGTGAGGCCACTAAGCGCTTGGTTCTTTTAGCGAGGAAAAGCGCGAACTTTGAAGTTGCAAGCAATTTCGCCACCAATTGAGAACCGATCAGAAGAGCAAACATCATTGAAACGGCAAAGAGAGCAGTTAGCCACCAGGCGCTGCCGAGCGGGGCAAAGACATGATCGACCACTACACCGAAGAATCCGGTGAACGTAAGGCGCACAAACGTCAACGACTCGTGGCGATTTTCGCTTTCTTCGGCAACCGATGTAGCGGCTGCCAACAGTGCGGTAAGCAGAGTGAGCAAGGCCAGAACAACCGCTACCCATACCGCTACTGTGCTCATTTATGCTCGCTCTGAGGCGTAAAAGGTTTCCAAAATTTGGCGCTGCAACCCAAACATTTCACGCTCTTCATCTGGCTCAGCGTGGTCGTAGCCCAGAAGGTGCAAGATTCCGTGGGTCGTAAGAAGCAAAATTTCGTCGATAGTGTCATGCCCTGCAGCCAGCGCTTGCGCGGCGGCCACCGTTGGGCAAACGGCAATGTCACCGAGCATGCCCGCAGGCGTCAAGCGGTCGGGGGTGCCAGGGCGCAGTTCATCCATTGGAAAAGAAAGCACGTCGGTTGGTCCTGGCTCATCCATGAATTCGATGTGCAGTTTCTCCATGACCGCTTCGTCGATGAATTGAATGGCTAGCTCTGCGTCTGGGTGAATGTTCATGAACGCAAGCGCACTGGCGGCAAGCTTTAGAACGCGCGCCTCGTCTACCGAAACGCCGGATTCATTGTTAATCTCGATGTTCATTGAGCTCTCCCTTTGCGACTCGCGTCTTGAGTCTTGCTGGCTTTCTTAAGTTCAGACTTTGCTTCGAACTTGCTATACGCGTCGACGATGCGAGCCACCAAAGCGTGGCGCACCACATCGGCGCTGGTAAGCGTTGAGAAGTGCATATCGTCAACCCCCTTCAGCACATGCAAAGCGGTGCGAAGGCCCGAGGTGCCGAGGGGCAGGTCGATCTGCGTTACGTCGCCGGTAATGACCATCTTGGAGTTGAATCCGAGTCTGGTTAGAAACATCTTCATTTGCTCAGGAGTGGTGTTCTGTGCTTCGTCGAGGATCACGAACGAATCGTTGAGTGTTCGGCCACGCATGTAAGCCAAAGGGGCTACTTCGATTGTGCCGGCTGCGATCAACTTTGGAACAGCTTCGGGCTCGAGCATCTCGTGTAGGGCGTCAAACAAAGGGCGTAGGTAAGGATCGATCTTGTCGTTGAGGGTGCCCGGCAAGAAACCCAGACGCTCCCCCGCCTCGACTGCAGGACGAGTAAGAATGATGCGGCTAACTTCTTTGCGTTGAAGGGCTTGAACGGCTTTGGCCATAGCTAGATAGGTTTTTCCTGTACCTGCCGGGCCAACACCAAAGACGATGGTGTGTTGGTCGATGGCGTCGACGTACGTCTTCTGCCCAACTGTTTTGGGTCTAATCGATTTTCCGCGAGAAGACAGAATGCTTTGGCTCAACACCTCAGAGGCCGGTGCTTTCGAGTCGGTTCCAATCATGGCAACCGCTCTGGTTATATCTTCAACGCTCGGAATGCGGCCGTTAGCGACCATTGCCGCTAAGTGCTCGATCGCCCTTCTCGCCGATGCAACCGAATCGATTGCACCTTCAATCTTGATTTTGTTGCCTCGAGCAGAGACGCGCAGGTCGGCAAAGCGTTCTTCTAGAACATGGATGAGCTGGTCTTCTGGGCCGAATACCGAAGAGATGTCAATCGATTCGAGGTCAAATGACTCCACCGCTTGCTGGGGCTTAGTTGCCACCTGACTCCTTAGGTGTGCGAGCCGTAATGTGACCGTGCGCGTGAAATACGGTTTGACCCGCGTCAGCACCGGTGTTGAAAGTGAAACGGAACGATCCGTTGGTGTGCTCCGCTGCGATGCGCGACCCGAGTTGAACGAGGTCGACCAGCGCTTCGGGGTCGGCTGCGGCCAGCTCAGCGACATTTGCGTGGTGGCTCTTTGGAATGACCAAAATATGCACTGGCTGTCGCGGAGAAATGTCGGCGAAAGCCAAAGAATGCTCAGACGAGTCGATTACAGTCGCGGGAATCTCTCCTGCAACAATCTTGCAAAATACGCAGTCGCTCACTTGACCCTCCGGCTTCAAATCTACTGCCACTTGCCCAGTGCGCCCGAAAGATAAGCAACCGCGGCCACACCAGCGGTTGACGTTCTGAGTATTCCTGCACCGAGGTGAACGCGAATGGCACCGGCGTCTTGCAGCGACTGGAGCTCAGAGGTTTCTATGCCGCCTTCTGGCCCGACAACTACCGCGATCTCCGCCGCCTCGGCCAAGGCTTTTGCAGCGGACTCACCAACCAGTGACTCAGTGGCTGTTGGGTCTAAGACGACGTAGACCGTTTTGGTTTCTGCTGCCAACGAAACTAGTTTTACCAGCGCCTGAGTCGAGACAATCTCACCCACCTGAGCAAAGTTGCTTCTGAGTGACTGCTTTGAGGCTTCGTCGGCGATGGCCTGCCAACGTGCGATGTTCTTGGCTTCCTTGCCATCCCAGCGAGAAATTGAACGGCTTGCTTGCCACGGCGTGATTTTTGAGACACCGAGTTCAGTGGTTGCCTGTACGGCCATTTCGTCGCGGTCGCCCTTTGCTACCGCTTGAACCAAACTAAATCTAGGATGCGCAGGGCTTTCGATTTCAACCGTTGCGACTTTGATCGACACCTGTTTGGCCTCAACCTCAGACACCTGGCCGCGTGCGCGAGTGCCCTTTCCGTCGGTTAGTGCAATCGCTTCACCAACCCGCATGCGGCGAACGGCAGCAGCGTGGTGTCCTTCGGTGCCGGCAAGCACAACGGTCGTGCCGACCGCCATTGGGCCGTCAAACCTAAACAGCGGTTCAACCATCTAGTGACGCGCCTTGAAGTGTCCGGGCTTGTGCTTTACCAGTTTGGGCTCGTCGTTTTTGCGCAGCTTTTGAAGTTGACGCAGCAACTCCTTTTGCTTTGAGTCCATCTTTGTGGGCGTCAGCACCTGAAGCTTGACGTGCAGGTCGCCACGCCCGTTCGAGCGAAGGTGTTTCACACCTTTGCCCTTGAGTGTGATGATTTCACCCGTTTGGTGACCCGGATGAATCTCAACCTGTTCCTCGCCATCAAAGGTTTCGACCTTGATCAGAGCACCAAGCGCTGCGTCGTGCAGTGGAACTTCGAGGGTGCAAACCAGATCGTCGCCCTGACGACCGAAGACCTCGTCGCTTCGAACGCTGATGTCTACGTAGATGTCGCCATTCGGGCCGCCCGCTTGGCCGACCTCGCCTTGACCCGACATCTGCAACCG
>CANFPR010000087.1 GCA_947448975.1 Micrococcales bacterium
AACTGAGGCAGTGAAACCTGCCGCCAAGACCGCGAAGGGTTCTGCCGAGGCTAACGCTGGCAAGAAGACCAATGCAGCCGCCAAGGGTACAAAAGAAGAAGTGGCCAAGAAGCCAACAGCTAAGAAGCCAACAGCTAAGAAGCCAGTTGAAGCTGTATCTACCGAAGAAAAGCCCGCTACAAAGACTCCGGCTAAAGGCAAGAAGTCAACGCCAGTTGAGCCCGCTGCCAAACCTGCCAAGAAAACCAAGGCTTCAAAACTCCCAGTTGGGGACGATGAACCTTTTGATGATGAAGATGATCTAGAAGCCGTTGGCGACATCGTCATTGAAGCTGCTGCCATCGTCGACATCGCCGAACTTGCCGAAGAAGAAGCTCAAGAAGAAGAGCATCACGAAGACGACGAAGCCAAAGAAAAAGAAAAGGCTTTGGCCGCCGGTGGTGGTTTTGTTATCTCGCACAGCGACGACGACGACATCCCAGTTCAAACAACCACAATCTCGGGCGCCACCGCCGACCCGGTAAAGGACTACCTAAAGCAGATCGGTAAGGTTGCACTTCTTAACGCGGAGCTCGAAGTTGAACTTGCCAAGCGCATTGAAGCTGGATTGTTTGCTGAAGAGAAACTCGCAACCGAAAAGAAGCTATCAGAGGCACTAGCCCGAGACCTCAAATGGGTTATGAAAGACGGCCAGCGAGCTAAGTCTCACTTGCTGGAGGCAAACCTTCGACTCGTCGTGTCACTGGCAAAGCGCTACACCGGTCGAGGCATGCAGTTTCTCGACCTCATTCAAGAGGGAAACCTTGGTCTGATTCGTGCGGTAGAGAAGTTCGATTACACCAAGGGCTACAAGTTCTCGACCTACGCCACTTGGTGGATCCGTCAGGCTATTACTCGCGCTATGGCCGACCAGGCGCGCACCATCCGTATTCCGGTGCACATGGTTGAGGTCATCAACAAGCTATCCCGCGTTCAGCGCCAACTGCTGCAAGACCTCGGCCGCGAACCGACTCCAGAGGAGCTAGCGCGCGAACTCGACATGACTCCCGAAAAGGTTGTTGAGGTTCAGAAGTACGGTCGCGAACCAATCTCGCTCTCGACACCGCTTGGTGAAGATGGCGACTCCGAGTTCGGTGACTTGATTGAAGATACCGAAGCTGTTGTGCCTGCAGACGCCGTAGGTTTCTCGATGCTGCAGCGCGAACTTGATCGAATTCTCGACTCGCTAGACAAGCGCGAAGCTGGTGTCATTCGCAGTCGATTCGGACTGGGCGATGGCGTTCAGAAGACTCTCGACCAAATTGGTGAAGAGTTCAATGTCACCCGTGAGCGCATTAGGCAAATCGAGGCCAAGACCATGTCGAAGCTTCGCCACCCATCGCGTTCACAGATGCTCCGCGACTTCCTAGAGAACTAAATCGTGTTGCGATACTTGCCGGCTCTTATTCTTGGGCGGTTGGTGCGCGTTCTCGTACGAATCTTTAGAAAAGGCGGCGGCTCGGCGCTACCAGGCTTGATCTTGTCAAAGATTGCGCCCGGCATTCTGAATCGCACTCTTAGTTCATTTCGCGACGGGCTGATTATCGTTACCGGGTCGGCTGGTAAGTCAACCACAACAAAAATGCTTGTTGCGATCGCGCGCGCCCACGGCAAGACCGTTTTCACAAACCCATCGACGGCGAACATCCTGCAAGGGTTCTATTCAACAATCATCGAAAAATCCGACATGCTCGGTCGCATCTCAGCCGACGTTGCGATTCTCGAAATGGATGAGGGCCACGCCGAACTCTTGACGCGAACCGTCTCGCCTCGCCAAGTCACCGTCATGAACGTGATGGAAGACCAAATCGACAGGTTTGTTGACCCAGAGTTGGTTCGAGAGACTCTCACCAAAGTGGCCGCCAGGGCTAAGAGTCACGTCGTGTTGAATGCCGACGATCAGAACACCATCTTGATGGCGAGCTCCGTCTCTGTAGAGACAACTTGGTTCGGTGTATCTGAGCAACTGCGCACTGAAGAAAAGAACGGATTGGCTACCGCTCCAACGTTTTTGCCAGCCCAACCACGCCCCACACCGCGCATCCAGGCCGAATCGCGCCAGGGTCCTCGTGTTACAGCGAGCGACCAAGTCTTTGGCACCATCGAATTCGAGCTCCCAAACCGAGGTGTGCACTTTATTCTCGATGCAGTGGCGGCTCTAGAAAGTGCGCGCTCATACCTGCAGGATGACTTTGACACGGCAGTTGCCGTCGAGGTACTGAGCTCGCTTCCTCCCGTCTTTGCCAGGGGAGAGGTTTCGACTGTCAACGGCGAGCCTGTTGAGTTCGTGCTCGTGCAAAACCCCGGCTCCATGCAGTTGAACCTCGACAACCTCGATGGACAACCAGAGCAAGTCATGTTTGCGATTGGTCGAGATGTTCACGATCCTTCATGGATGTGGACGGTGGATTACTCAAACCTCAAGCACGTCGACATGGTCAGCGGCTTCAACGCCTACGAAGCCGCCCTGGTTTTGGAATACAACGAAGTTGAGGTTGTCGCTGTGCAAGACGACCTCGATAAGGCCATCGAAGCGTTTTTTGCAATGCCCAAGCCGGTCACGGGAATCAAGACCGTCATCTTCAGCGCCGACGCTATGCGCCGTCTGCGCAGGTCTATGGGTTTCTGGAGTCCTGAGGAGGTAGAACGTTGATTACGCTAATCAATCTGTTTCCTCAGCACCTGAACCTTAACGGTGACGCTGCTAACGTCAGTGTTCTTCAGAAGCGACTTGAGTGGGCTGGTGTTGAAGTACAGGTCGTAAATGTAACATCGGCGGATGAATTACTAGCTGCGCAGAAAAATATAGAAGCCAATCCGACTCGCTCGTTTATTTGCGCAGGTCATGGAAGTCGCGCAGCTATGCGCGACTTAGAGAAGCACGCTCAGGGCCTGAGAGCAATCTTGAGTGTTGCTCGAGATACAGGAGTCGCTGGCATCGTCGTCGGCAGTTCGAGCACATGGATCGCGGCGACAGAACCAACCCGTGGTGCACGAATTAGCGAATTCACGACAGTGAACTTAGATTTAGAGGACTGGCCTTCAAAGGCCTTGGGATACCTGAACTCCGACATCGCAATTGCCCCACTTGAGGTGCAAAATAATCTGATCGTTACGCTTCTCAACGGTCCATTTTTTGCTAAGAATCCGGAGTGGGCAAATAGGATTTGTGCTCTTCTAGGAGCGCCTGTCACCGAAAGCGCGAAATCTAAACGCGTAGATAGTTACGTGGAACAGATTTGGAACCTCGAAGGCGATTCGGGTAAATAGCCCGAGCTTTGATCTAGCGTGCTAGAAGCTTGTCGCTCTCATCGTGCCATTTGATGGTCACGGGCGCGAGAGCCTCTTTGTTGGCGACCGCGTGGTGGAGGCAGAAAAGAAGTTCACCAAACTGAAGTGTTGCTCGCACATATGCCTGAGCGCCACAAGAGTCGCAACGGTCTGCGGCGCTCAGGGCCTGAGTGTTGCTCTCGGTTTCGGCTACTTCGATGGTTTCTGATTCTTGCATTTGATCCTCCGAGACAATCTCAACACAATGCGCGGCAAAACCCATGCCAAAAGCCCTCGGTTTCGCTAACTGCGAATAGTTTCTTTAGTTTTGAGTGTCAGTCAGGCAAGAAGTGCCCTTCACCTCGTACCATTTGTGAGTGCCAAACACCGACTATTCCGCTCGCCACCTCTCTGTTCTTGAGGGGTTAGAGGCCGTTCGCAAAAGACCGGGAATGTATATCGGCAGCACCGACAGCCGCGGTCTGATGCACTGCCTCTGGGAGATTATCGATAACTCCGTTGATGAAGCCCTAGCCGGCCATGGTTCACGTATCGAAGTGAACCTGCACCAGGATGGCTCGGTCGAAGTCAGAGACCAGGCACGAGGTATTCCGGTAGATATTGAGCCAAAGACTGGTTTGACAGGCGTTGAGGTTGTCTTCACGAAGCTGCATGCCGGAGGCAAGTTTGGAAGCGGTTCTTACGCAGCATCGGGCGGTCTGCACGGTGTTGGCGCATCCGTAGTAAATGCCTTGAGCGAACGTCTCGACGTGGAGGTCGACCGAAACGGTAACACCTACAAGATGTCTTTCCACCGGGGCGAGCCTGGAATCTTCGACGATAGCAACGGAATTGCGGCCACAAACCCGTTCACTCCGTTTGATAAGTCGAGTCAGCTAGTTATTTCGGGCAAGGCACCAAAGGGAGCCACAGGAACACGCGTGAGGTATTGGGCCGATCCTCAGATATTCATCAAAGATGCGACCTTTGCCGTCGACGAACTTCTCGGTCGAGCCCGGCAAACCGCTTTCCTTGTTCCGGGTTTGGCACTCGAGGTCAACGACCGACGTGGCCAGGAGCCATCGCAGCATCTCTTTCAGTACTCTGGCGGCATCGTTGAGTTTGCCGACTACTTAGCAACCGATGCTGGTCTCACAGCCACATGGCGCTTGTCGGGAGCCGCGGAGTTCGTCGAGACCGTTCCTGTGCTCAATGAAGCTGGCAACATGGAAAGCCGCGAAGTTACTCGCAAATGTGAGGTTGATGTTGCTGTTCGATGGGGCACAGGCTACGACACCGAGGTTAAGTCGTTCGTCAACATCAT
>CANFPR010000088.1 GCA_947448975.1 Micrococcales bacterium
GACTTCGTAAAGTCTTACGAGCCAGCCAAGGCCTCGCGCACCGAGGTAGGCCACGTTATCGACGCCGGTGACGGTATCGCCCACATCGAAGGCCTGCCTAGCGCAATGGCCAACGAGCTGCTCAAGTTTGCCGATGGCACCCTTGGTCTAGCTCTAAACCTCGATGAGCGCGAAATCGGTGCCGTTGTTCTCGGAAACTTCGAAGGTATCGAGGAGGGTATGGAAGTTCACCGCACCGGTGAAGTTCTGTCGGTTCCGGTTGGCGACAACTTCC
The DNA here is from genome assembly GCA_947448975.1 of Micrococcales bacterium. Lineage (GTDB taxonomy): Bacteria > Actinomycetota > Actinomycetes > Actinomycetales > Microbacteriaceae > Rhodoluna. The sequence continues at coordinate 275 of CANFPR010000088.1, forward strand.
TCGGTCGTGTGGTTGACCCACTGGGTAACCCGATCGACGGTCAGGGCGACATCAAGGCCGACGCACGTCGTGCACTCGAGCTTCAGGCTCCGGGCGTTATGGCTCGTAAGTCGGTTCACGAGCCACTTCAGACCGGTATCAAGGCTATCGACGCCATGATCCCTGTTGGTCGCGGCCAGCGTCAGCTGATCATTGGTGACCGCCAGACCGGTAAGACTGCAATCGCCGTCGACACCATCATTAACCAAAAGGCCAACTGGGCTTCTGGCGACCCAAAGAAGCAGGTTCGCTGCATCTACGTTGCAATCGGACAAAAGGGTTCGACCATTGCAGCAGTAAAGGGCGCTCTCGAAGAGGCTGGCGCTATGGAGTACACCACCATCGTGGCTTCTCCTGCATCAGACCCAGCCGGCTTCAAGTACCTTGCTCCTTACACCGGTTCGGCCATTGGTCAGCACTGGATGTACGCCGGCAAGCACGTACTAATCATTTTCGATGACCTGTCAAAGCAGGCCGAAGCCTACCGCGCAGTTTCGCTACTACTTCGTCGTCCACCAGGCCGCGAGGCTTACCCGGGCGACGTGTTCTACCTACACTCCCGTCTACTTGAGCGTTGTGCCAAGCTAAACGACGAGCTCGGTGGCGGTTCGATGACTGGTCTACCAATCATCGAAACCAAGGCAAACGACGTTTCTGCATACATTCCAACCAACGTGATCTCGATCACCGATGGTCAGATCTTCTTGCAGTCAGACCTCTTCAACTCAAACCAGCGCCCAGCAATCGACGTGGGTATCTCGGTTTCACGTGTTGGTGGTGCGGCTCAGGTCAAGGGCATCAAGAAGGTTTCAGGAACCCTGAAGCTTGAACTCGCTCAGTACCGTTCGCTCGAGGCTTTCGCAATGTTCGCCAGCGACCTAGACGCGGCTTCGCGCCAGCAGCTAGCCCGCGGTGCTCGACTAATGGAGCTTCTAAAGCAGCCACAGTACTCACCGTTCCCAGTCGAAGACCAGACCGTTTCGATCTGGGCAGGTACCACCGGCAAGCTCGATGAGGTTCCGGTCGAAGACATCCTGCGTTTCGAATCTGAACTGCTCGACTACCTACGTCGCAACACCAAGGTGCTAGATGTTATTCGTGAGACCAACGAGCTCAAAGACGACACCGTCGCCGAGCTCGAGAAGGCTCTGGCTAAGTTCAAGCGCACCTTCGCTACGAAGGCCGGCGCACCGCTAGCTTCGACCGCTTCGGCAGCACCTCTTGAAGAGGCTGAAGTCAAGCAGGAGAAGATCGTCAAGCAGAAGCGCAAGTAACTGCGGATCGATCGGGAAAGGTAAGACATGGGAGCCCAACTTCGGGTCTATAGGCAGAAAATTAAGTCTGCCCAGACGACCAAGAAGATCACTCGCGCCATGGAGTTGATTTCGGCCTCGCGAATTGCGAAGGCCCAGCAGCGTGTTGCTGCGTCAGCACCATACTCACGCGCCGTGACCCGTGCCGTTTCGGCTGTTGCCACCTATTCAACGGTTGCTCACCCGCTAACCACGACCCCAGAAAAAATCGAACGTGCCGCTGTAGTGATCTTCACCAGCGACCGCGGTTTGGCTGGAGCATTCTCGTCGAACGTTCTCAAAGAAGCCGATCAACTGACTGCGCTTCTAAAAGAGCAGGGCAAAGATGTGGTCTACTACCTGGTTGGACGTAAAGCCGTAGGTAACTTCAGCTTCCGTCGTCGCACTGCTGTGCGCAACTGGATTGGCGGCACCGACCTTCCGCAGTTCGACACTGCCAAGGAAGTTGCCGACGCCGTGGTTGCCGCGTTCAACACCGAGGCTAGCGAAGGTGGAGTAGACGAGATTCACTTGGTCTACAACCGTTTTCTTTCGATGATCGCTCAGGTTCCAGAGGTTGTTCGACTTCTTCCACTTGAAATCGTTGAAGGTGAAGAAGCACCGGCTAGCAACGAGGTCTTCCCGCTTTACGAATTCGAGCCAGATGTAACCAAGGTGCTCGACGCACTGCTACCGGTCTACATCGAGAGCCGAATCTACAACGCGATGCTTCAAAGCGCAGCATCCGAGCACGCTGCACGTCAGAAGGCCATGAAGTCGGCCACCGACAACGCAGACAAGCTAATCAAGAACTACACCCGTCTTAGCAACGCGGCTCGTCAGTCAGAAATTACGCAACAGATTTCCGAAATCGTTGGTGGAGCAGACGCGCTCGCAACCAGCGACGAGGACTAAGAGAAAGAAAGAGACATGGCCACCAAGAAGAAGGCAGAAGCCGCAGGCGCAATCGGGCGTATCGCTCGCGTCACCGGTCCTGTGGTTGACATCGAGTTTCCACACGATGCCATCCCAGGAATCTACAACGCTCTGACCACTGTCATCGACCTAAACGGCGAGAAGACCACCTTGACCCTTGAGGTTGCTCAGCACCTTGGCGACGACCTAGTTCGCGCCATCGCACTGAAGCCAACCGATGGTTTGGTTCGAGGCGGCACCGTTACCGACACCGGAGCTCCAATTTCGGTTCCGGTTGGCGATGTCACCAAGGGCAAGGTCTTCAACGTTGTGGGCGAGATCCTCAATGGCAAGCCTGGCGACAAGGTCGAGATCAAGGAAAGATGGCCAATTCACCGTCAGCCTCCGTCATTCGACCAGCTTGAGTCGAAGACCCAGATGTTCGAGACCGGTATCAAGGTCATCGACTTGCTAACCCCATACGTGCTCGGTGGAAAGATTGGTCTTTTCGGTGGTGCCGGTGTTGGTAAGACCGTTCTGATTCAAGAAATGATCTACCGCGTGGCAGAAGACCACGATGGTGTGTCGGTGTTCGCCGGTGTTGGTGAGCGTACCCGTGAAGGTAACGACCTCATCGACGAAATGACCGAGTCTGGCGTTATCGACAAGACCGCACTGGTGTTCGGCCAGATGGATGAGCCACCAGGCACCCGTCTTCGCGTTGCTCTTTCGGCACTGACCATGGCTGAGTACTTCCGCGATGTTCAGAAGCAAGACGTGTTGTTGTTCATCGACAACATCTTCCGTTTCACTCAGGCAGGTTCTGAGGTTTCGACCCTTCTAGGTCGCATGCCTTCTGCCGTGGGTTACCAGCCGAACCTCGCCGACGAGATGGGTCTCCTTCAGGAGCGCATCACCTCGACCCGTGGTCACTCGATTACGTCGCTTCAGGCCATTTACGTGCCTGCCGATGACTACACCGACCCAGCCCCGGCAACCACCTTCGCCCACCTCGATGCAACCACCGAACTTTCGCGTGAAATTGCATCGAAGGGTCTTTACCCAGCTGTAGACCCACTGACTTCTACCTCGCGTATTCTCGACCCTCGCTACATTGCGAAGGACCACTACGAGACCGCAACTCGAGTCAAGGCGATTCTGCAGAAGAACAAGGAACTCCAAGAAATCATCGCGATTCTCGGTGTTGAGGAGCTCTCTGAAGAAGACAAGGTCACCGTATCGCGTGCCCGTCGCATTCAGCAGTTCTTGTCGCAGAACACCTACATGGCCGAGAAGTTCACCGGTGTTAAGGGTTCAACCGTTCCGCTGAAAGACACCATCGAAGGCTTCTCTGCCATCGCAAACGGTGACCTCGACCACGTTGCAGAGCAGGCGTTCTTCAACGTCGGTGGCCTAGACATGGTTATGGCTAACTGGGAGCGCATCCAGAAGGAAACCAAGTAACAATGGCAACCCTTCGCGTAGATCTAGTAGCTGCCGACCGCGCCGTATGGTCTGGCGAGGCCAAAATGGTCATCGCCAAGACCGTCGAAGGCGAGATCGGTCTGCTTCCAGGCCACGAGCCAATCCTTGCCATTCTTGCTGAGGGCGAAGTTCGCATCACGCTCGAAGATGGCACTGGCGTCAAGGCAAATGCCACCGATGGCTTTTTGTCGATGGAGCACGACGTAGTCACTATCGTGGCTCGTCACGCCGAGCTGGTCTAGCGATTCAAAAGTAAAAACCCCGTCCGTTTGGGCGGGGTTTTTCTTTTTCGTTTAGCTCTTGCCTGGCTTCTTTTTATCTTCGGGCGAGGGCATCGGCTTGATCGCCTCACGTTGCTCCTCGACGATGATTGCCGCGTTGTGAGCGCCAGGTGCAAACAGTTCGTTCACCACGCCGAGCGCACCACTCATGGCACCGCTTGTGCGCTTCTTGCCAGTCTTTTTAGCGTGCATCCGCGCTGGAATGCTCGCGATTACTGCAAAGACCAAAATGGCCGTCAGTGTGATCAGTAGTTCCATGAGTTGAGGCTAGTGAAGCGCTTA
>CANFPR010000089.1 GCA_947448975.1 Micrococcales bacterium
AAGGGCTCGGCCTTCGTTATTGGCGAAGCTGGCCTCACCACCGCGTTGCACGAGGTTGGCTACATTCAAACCGATGTCGACCCCGACTACGTGGTGCTCGGCGAAAGCCGCACCTTCTCGTTCGAAACCCTCACCAAGGCCATTCGCCTAATCAACAACGGTTCGCGCTTCATTGCCACCAACCCAGATGCCACCGGCCCTTCGGCCGATGGAGTGCTGCCGGCTACCGGTTCGGTTGCCGCGCTGATCACCAAGGCCACTGGTCGCGAGCCTTACATCGTGGGCAAGCCAAACCCAATGATGTTCCGGTCGGCAATGAACAAGATCAACGCCCACTCGGAGTCGACCGGCATGATCGGCGACCGCATGGATACCGATGTGGTTGCCGGCATCGAAGCTGGCCTGCACACCGTGCTCGTGCTCACCGGTATTGCCGACGATGCTGAGATTTCGAAGTACCCGTTTAGACCTAACGAGATTCTCAACTCCATCGCAGACCTGCTCGACTAAACACGAGCGCAGCGCCAGCATCCGAGTTAAAGCAAAACGGCCCAGGCATAAAGCCTGAGCCGTTTTTTGCTTTTGACTGCTTAGCCCTTTACAGCGCCGTCCATAACACCGCTCACTAGGCGGCGGCCGACGAACACGAAGAGCAAGAGCAATGGGGCGGTGGCCATGAAGGCACCACCGAGGTTTAGTGCGTAGTCGATGAAGTAGCTAGCCTTCAACTGCTGCACTGCAACCTGAACCGTGAAGCTTCCCGGGCTCTGAAGAACCAGGTTTGGCCAGAGAAAGTCGTTCCAAGTGGCCAAGAAGCTGAACAGACCGAGAACGAAACCGCTTTGACGGATGATCGGAAGCACGATGTTCCAGTAGATGCGCATGACGCCTGCACCATCGATGCTGGCAGCCTCAAGCATTTCGTTAGGAACCTGTGCGTCGATAACCTGGCGCATCCAGAACACACCGAACGCCGTTACCAGCGCTGGGATGATCAGGGCGTTGAGCGTATCGATCCAGCCGAAGCCCGAAACCAACATGTAAAGCGGGATGATTCCAAGCTGGCTTGGCAACATCATGGTTCCGATTACAAACAGGATGAGTCCGCGGCGACCCTTGAAGTTGAGCTTGGCGAAAGCGAAGCCGGCAAGAGCTGAGAACAGCACCTGGGCAACGGCCACAACCAAACCAACAAGAACGGTGTTGAACAACGCCTTGTTGAAGTCGATAACTTCGTAAACGTGCTGAAGCACTGTCCAGAAGCGTGGACCAGGCAGAATGGCCGGCGGAATCTTAGAGACTTCCTCGGTTCCGTTGGAGGCCACAACGAACATCCAGTAGAACGGGAACATCGAAACCACAGCCATGAAGGTTAGGGCGATGTAGCCCGCGATGCTTACCTTCTGCCACTTGGTGCGCTTGTTACGAACGCGCTTTACTTTGACGTCGCTCATTTGTCGTCACCGCCTGCCATCTTGCGAGTAATAAGGAAGTTGATTAGCGAAACGATCAGCACGATGATCGTGATGATAATTCCGATTGCGGCACCGTAACCCCACTTACCAGCGCCACCGAAGGCCTGGTCGTAGAGGAACATGGTGAGCGTCAAGAGCTGGTGTGTGCTACCGCCGTCGCTGGTACCCGAGAGGGTGAGCGGCTCGGCGAAGACCTGCAAACCACCGATGGTGCCAACGATCAGCACGAAGGTGATGGTGTTGCGCAGACCCGGAAGGGTTACGTAGCGGAACTGTTTCCAAGCGCCTGCGCCATCGAGGGCAGCCGACTCGTAGAGTTCGTCTGGAATAGCCAACATCGACGCTAAGAAGATGAGGGCGTTGTAACCAGCCCAGCGCCAGGTGATCATCGCAGCAATGGCGATGTGCGAGGCGAGTGGGTCTTCTACGAAGTCGATGTTGTCAACGCCGAACCATCCGAGAACCATGTTGACCATACCGAACTCGCGGCCGAACAGCTGACCGAAGACGATGGCAACTGCAAGCACCGAGGTGATGTTTGGTACCAAGAGGATGGTGCGCCAGAAGGTCTTGGCTCTCAAGAACCGGTTGCGCAGAACAGCTGCGAGACCGATTGAGATGACCATCTGAGGGAAGGTCGACCAGAACCAGATGTCGAAGGTGTTGCCGATCGCCGTGTAGAGGCGCTCGTCTTGCAACAGGTTGATGAAGTTTTGCAACCCAACGAATGGCTGTCCTTCTAGTGAAAGACCGCCGGCACCGGCTAGTGGGTCGTAGGTGTAGAAAGCAATGATGGTGGAGTAGATCACCGGGAACATTCCAAAAAGGAGGAACATCAGCACGAACGGTGCTACGAAAAGATAGCCCCACTTGCCATTGAGCGAGCGAAGACCAGGGATCTCAGTCTGCTTTTTTTGCTTCTTTTTGCGCCAAGGAGAGGGGGACGTCGAGGGACGTCCCCCTTTCTTTGCGCTTGATGGCGACTTGCTCGCCACTGTGCTACTCATTGAATCTTGCTCCGAACGACGATCGAACTAGTTGGTAACTAGCTTTTTGACTTCGGTCATAACCATTGCCCATGAGTCTTTCGACGTCCATGGCTTCTTGGTCTTGTCGTTCTTCTTGCCCGAGATCACACGGCCCAGACCAGCACCGAATGCCTGGTCGATTCCGCGGTTGAGCTTGCCTTCGAAGATCGGCTTCAACTTGACGATGCCCTCAGAGTAGATCTTGCCTACAGGAGCCTTGTTGAAGAATGGGTCTTTGAAGTCAGCAACCGATGGGTCGTTGTAGATGACCTTGGTCGATGGGAACAAACCGTAGGTGCGGAACACCTGGAGCTGCTGCTCCGGTGCTAGGTACCATGCGATGAAGTCCCAAGCGGCTTGCTTGTTCTTCGAGTACGAAGGAATGGTCAACTGGGTTCCACCCTGGTTTCCACCGCCACCTGGCAGGTCGGCGATGTCCCACTTGCCCTTGGTGTCTGGAGCCTGCTGCTTGATGTAGTCCATCATCCAAGCTGGTGCCAGCATGGTTGCGAAGGTGCCCTTGTTCATACCGACGTTCCAGTCTGAAGAGAACTGACCGATGCGAGTACCGATACCGGCAGCCTGAGCCTTGAGGGTGGTGTCCCACGCCTTCTTGATCTCAGGGTTTTTGTCGTAGATCAAAAGACCCTGGTCGGTGCCGTTGTTGCGGTAGTACTTCTCGGTGCCCTGGTTCAGGATGGCTGCGTAGATGGTTCCAACGCTGTCGAGGAAGCCCTTGCCCGCCTTCTTGTCGGCAGCGCTTAGCTTCGACATGTAGGTCTTACCGGTAGCAATGAACTTGTCCCAGGTTGGCCACTTCTTTGAGAGAACGTCGCGAGCGGTGCCGTTCTTAACCTGAGCTGCGGTAACTAGACCAGCCTTAACCATTAGGTCGCTGCGGTAGGCAACTTCTAGGCCACCGACGTCGGTTGGAATACCAATGACGCTGTCGTTGTAGGCCACGCCCTGTTCCCAACGCCATGGAAGGTAGTTCGACTTGATGGTGCTTGCCGACTGACCCGATGGCACGGTTCCAACTGCTACACGAGCACCGGTTGCGTCTACGTAGTTGACGTCAACGGTGTTGCCGTTCTTGTCGGTACCCTTGGTGGCGTTTGCGTTAGCCGACGAGGTCTTCATGGTGCGAAGGTCGGTGAAGCAGTTTGGGTATGAGCGCCACCAACCGGAGTAGCTCACCTCAACTGCGATTACGTCTGCTGGACCCGAACGCGCGTTACAAGCGGTGATCATGTTGTTCTGCTGAGGGTCGATGTCGCCCTTCTTGAGAGCAAGAGTGACCTCTGGGTGAATCAACTTGTATTCGCGAACCAGGTTTGGCTCGATAACGTCACCGAATGTCCAAATGGTGACAGTTACTGGGGTTGCCGCGGTTGCGGCAGGCGCGGCTGAAACGCCGGCTCCTAGGGCCAAGCCCGCGATTGCGATGCTGGCAGCTAACTTCTTGATTTTCACCTGTTACTCCTAAAAGATAGAAAGTGTGTGAAACCGATTTCACAGGTTTATAGTAAACTGCGAAAGCGGTTTCAGCGCAACCTAGATTAGAAATACACACCTATTCGTTATGGAAGCGTGACCATTTTCTAAAGGTCTACTGAGACCATGAAGTTAACTGATTTGGAATCGACCGATAGATTTTGGTCTACTTCAAACTTAATGACATCGAAGGGGCACCATGAAGTTACGTAACGCACTAAAGACCATCGGCTTGATTGCCGCGACATCTTTGCTGCTCATCCCAGTGGCTCAAGGCCCTGCTCAGGCTGCCGCAAAGGCCCCCGTCTACAAGCTCATTTGGTCTGACGAATTCAGCCGCAAGGTTGGTTACGCACCAGACCCAACCAAGTGGACCTACGACACCATGCTTGGCCCAAACTCCGAGAAGGAGTACTACACCACGAAGCGTGCCAACTCGGCACACGACGGCAAAGGTCACCTGGTAATCACGGCCAACCTGATCACAGAGACCGATCCCCTTTATAACTACTGCCTTCCAGACCTAACCGACACCTGCTGGTACTCGAGCGCACGCTTGAAGACCGC
>CANFPR010000090.1 GCA_947448975.1 Micrococcales bacterium
GCCTTCTTCAACATATTCAAGGCTGATGATTCGGCTGTTGAGGTGGAGCCTCGAAACGAGCTCACCCCTCGAATAAGGAATCAGAACCGTAACCCGAACATTGGGCTCAGGCAGCATGGCCGCGATTCGCGCTTGAAGCTCATCGAGCCCCTCCCCCGAACGCGCCGAAACTCCAATGCTGTCTGGTTCCATACCGCGCAGTGCCATGCGCTGCGTTTCATCGGCTAGGTCAATCTTGTTGAACACGATTAGCTCTTGGATGTTGCGCGCGCCAACTTCACCGATGACATCGCGGACCGTGGCAATCTGACTGGCCGGGTCTGGGTGCGAAGCGTCGACCACGTGAACAATCAAGTCGCTGTCGCCGATTTCTTCAAGGGTTGAACGAAAGGCTTCTACCAGCTGGTGAGGAAGGTTACGCACAAACCCGACGGTGTCGGCGAGGGTGTACTCGCGCCCATCGGGGGTGAGAGTTTTACGAACGGTGGGGTCTAGGGTCGCGAAGAGTGCGTTTTCGACTAGCACCCCAGCCGAGGTCATGCGGTTCAAGAGCGAAGACTTACCAGCGTTGGTGTACCCCGCGATAGCAACCGACGGAATAGCGTTGCGCTTGCGATTCGAACGTTTGGTTTCGCGCGCAGGTTTCATCTCGACAATCTGCTTGCGAAGCTTTGCCATGCGGGTGTTGATGCGACGGCGATCGAGTTCGATCTTGGTTTCACCCGGACCACGTGACCCCATACCGACACCACCGGCAGCCTGGCCACCGGCCTGGCGCGACATCGACTCACCCCAACCACGCAAACGAGGCAGCAAGTATTCGAGTTGGGCAAGCTCAACCTGCGCCTTACCTTCTCGGCTCTTGGCGTGCTGAGCAAAAATGTCGAGAATAACCGCGGTTCGGTCGATGACCTTGACCTTGACCACATCTTCGAGGGCTCGTCGCTGCGAAGGCGCTAACTCGGTATCGGCGATGACGGTGTCAGCCCCTGTAGCGGCAACCATCTGTCGCAGTTCTTCGGCCTTGCCTTTGCCTAGGTAGGTTGCAGGGTCGGGATGCGGACGTCTCTGAAGCAACCCGTCTAGAACCTCTGAACCAGCCGTCTCTGCCAGCGCAGCAAGTTCGCGAAGGGAGTTCTCGGCCTCCTGGAGGGTTTGTTCACCCCAAAGCCCGATGAGCAAGACCTTTTCGAGACGAAGCTGACGGTACTCAACTTCGGTGATGTCTTCGAGTTCGGTACTGAGCCCTGCCACACGGCGCAAAGCCGAGCGTTCAGCGAGGTCTAGTTGATCTCCGTCGCTATCACCGTGGGAGTGAGTGTCATCGGCCCCGAGCGCTTCGGCTCTTGCCCCACGACGCAGAATGCGATCGATAGCGGCTTCCGACCTGGTGGCCGATTCGGCCGCGGCATCCTCGTCTGGAATCAATGGACTTTTACTCATTTGTAACTAACACTATCTACGCGAACAGGTATAGATTGACGCTATGTCTTCTGAGCATTATTTCTCGGAGACCCCACAAACCGAATTCAAACCAAAGCAGATTCACGTTGTGCTTGCTGGTCATGACGCTGTAGTTGAAACCGCAGGTTCCGTGTTCTCCCCCGACCACGTCGACCAGGGAACGGCTGTGCTCTTAGAGCAGCTAAACCAGGCGCCTGCCGGTGGCAACATTCTTGACGTAGGTTGCGGCTGGGGTCCGATAGCGCTTTCACTTGCGCTTCACTCGCCACGTGCGACGATTTGGGCTGTCGATGTAAACGAACGTTCGCTGGAACTTACCCGAAGAAACGTTGCCCGGCTGGGGCTCAAAAACGTCAAGGTGTGCCGCCCCGAAGATGTGCCCGCCGAGCTTGAATTCACCGGCATTTGGTCTAACCCGCCGATTCGAGTCGGCAAGGATGCCCTGCACGCAATCTTGCTCGAATGGCTACCCCGGCTGGCTCCAGATGCAGAAAGCTACCTCGTGGTTCAAAAAAATCTGGGAGCCGATTCGCTACATCGGTGGCTTGAGGCACACCTACCAGCTGGCTTTTCAACCATTCGCGTTGAAACCGCAAAGGCCTTTAGGGTCTTGAGGGTAAAGAACAGGCTATAAAACCGAGAGGTCGATGCGACCTTCGTAAACGAGTTCTGCCGCCCCGCTCAAACCAACGTGCTCGCCGTCTTCGGTGGCAAACATGCGCACCCCGAGGGTTCCTCCAGCAACGGTTACCTGCCAAACATTCGGAGCACCTGCTCCGGCCCAGTGTCGAGTAGCGAGGGCCGCTGCCACGATTCCGGTACCGCAAGACAGAGTCTCACCAACTCCACGCTCATGCACGCGCATCTTGATGTGGCCAACTCCGTCTTTCACCATCGGTTCTGCGGGTGAAACGAACTCGACGTTCGCTCCTTGCTCGGCCGAAGGAACGAGCGCGGGGGCAGAAGTTAGGTTGAGTCGTTCTAGTTCTTGATCGGAGGCAAGCGCTACGACAACGTGTGGGTTACCAACGTTGATGCCAAGACCCGGGCGGTCGACATCCAAGCCAGTGGCGTGCACCAGCGTGGGGTCGGCTTCGAGCTTCCAGCGCCCCATGTCGACGGCGAATCCGGCGAGGTTGCGCTGAAGGTCGCGAACACCGGCGCGAGTGCCGATCGAAAGTGTTTCTCCGTCACGCAACTCGACAAGTTTGCGTTCGGTTAGGTAGCGCGCGAAAACGCGGGTTCCGTTGCCGCACATCTCGGCCAGTGAACCATCTGCGTTGTAGTAATCCATGAACCACTCGGCGGCCGGTTCAACCGCGAGAATCTCGGCACCTGCCTCAATGCTTGCGCTTTTAACCACACGGATGAGGCCGTCGGCACCTACGCCAAAGTGGCGGTCGCAGATCTTTGCAATCTGGGCTGGAGTCAGGTTGATTTCACCATCAGGGTCGAGAAACAGCACAAAGTCGTTGCCCGTTCCGTGGCCCTTGGTGAATTCAATGATTGACATGCCTACAAGCCTATTGCCCGAGCTCAACTTGCTCGCGAACCAGCTTGAGAGCCGAGGCTTGCATGCCTTGATCTTCAAAGTCGAACCAATTGATGCGCGAATCTCGCCTAAACCAAGACATTTGTCTGCGGGCATAACGCGCGGTGAGCAGCGAAGTCTGTTCGATTGCTTCGGCTTCTGAGATTTCGCCGTCTAGTTGAGCAAGCGCCTGCGCGTAACCAATGGCCTGGCGTGAGGTTTTGCCTTCACGGATGCCGGCGGGAATGAGCCCCTGCACCTCGGCAAGTAACCCCTGCTGCCACATGCGCTCGGCCCGCAACTTGAGCCGTTCAACGAGTGTTGCACGAAAGCCGGTGATGCCAATTTCTAGCATCGGCTGCCAAGACTCTGGTTGCTCGGGTAGCGCTGCAGCAAAGGGTTGGCCGGTTACCTTGATGATCTCTATGGCTCGAACGATACGGCGGCCGTTCATCGGGTCGATTCGCTCGGCCGCACCTGCGTCGAGGCTCTGCAGAATTCGGTGCATCTGATTTGGGCCCAACTCGATTAACTGCTGTTCGAGTTCGGCTCGGAGGGCTTCGTCACGAGCGGGAAACTCGAACGTGTTGAGCACGGCGGCCGCGTAGAGCATCGAACCGCCCACCAGAATGGGCGTCACACCGCGTGCCTGCAGCTCGATGATTACCGGTCTTGCCGCTAGCTGGAATTCGGCAGCGGCCGACTCGTCGCGAATGTCGAGCCAGTCGATGAGGTGGTGTTTGATGCCGCGGCGTTCGGGCTCGGAAAGTTTTGCGGTGCCGATGTCCATTCCTCGGTAAAACTGCATCGAATCGCAGTTGATGATTTCACTCGCCCCACCGCGCTCGATGATGTCTTGCGCGATGTTTAGAGCAAGCTCAGATTTGCCCGTGCCGGTTGGGCCTACCACCGCGATAAGTTTCGGCATTAGTGCGACCGACGGAGCGTGGGCAATCCAAGAGAAACGGCTTTCGGTTGGTCGTTTGCCTGCCCAGGCTCGGGCACGGCGCAAGAAGCCGCCAGCGCTGCATCCCAGGCGTCACCCGCGCGGGTCTTTCTAATCGACACGTCGGCTGGTGAACTAACGTCGGCGATCAAGTGGAACGGGCCAGCGTCGGTGACTCTTGCGGTTACAAGATCACCCGGTCTGGGCACTTCTACCCCTGCTGGTAGCGAAACGTGCACGAGGCGATTATCTCGGCCACGACCGGTTAGGCGAGCCGTTGCGGCGTCTTTGCGCCCTTCGTCGTTGGCAATAAGAACCTCAACCTCGCGGCCGATCATCTTTTGGTTTTCTTCCCAAGCGATTTTGTTTACGTGCGCAAGCAGTCGTTCGTAGCGCTCTTGTACAACGGGCTTTTCGAGTTGGCCATCCATTTCAGCGGCCGGAGTGCCTGGTCGCTTGGAGTATTGGAAAGTATAAGAAGCCGAGAATCGCGAGTCGGAGGCAACTCGTATGGTGTCTTGAAAATCTTCTTCGGTTTCACCCGGAAAGCCAACGATGATGTCGGTGGTGATGGCCGCATCTGGCATGGCAGC
>CANFPR010000091.1 GCA_947448975.1 Micrococcales bacterium
GCTGCCCCATCGGCGATAGCTACGTCTATATAAGAGGCAACCTTGTCGCGGTGTTCTCGAGTGATGAGCGGGCCCATGTCGCAGGATCGTCGACCATCGCCGGTGGTGAGTGTCGACATGCGTGCTTCGATCTTTGCAACTAGCGCATCGGCTACCGGTTCGACGACAACGAGAGCGCTGATTGCCATGCAACGTTCACCTGCAGAGCCGAAGCCGGCATTTATGGCTGCGTCGGCGGCAAGATCTAGATCGGCATCGGGCAAAACCAGCATGTGGTTCTTTGCGCCGCCGAGAGATTGCACTCGCTTACCCGCAGCCGTGGCTTTTTCGTAAACGTATTTCGCAATTGGCGTCGAACCCACGAATGAAACCGCACGGATGCCGGGGTGCTCAAGCAGCGCATCCACCGCAACTTTGTCGCCCTGAACAACGTTGAAAACGCCTGCAGGCAGGCCTGCTTCGGCAAGTAGTTGCGCGATCCAGATGGCTGCGCTCGGGGCTTTTTCGCTCGGCTTGAGAATCACGGTGTTTCCGGTGGCGAGTGCCAGCGGAAAGAACCACATCGGCACCATGGCCGGAAAGTTGAACGGGCTGATGATAGCCACCGGGCCGAGCGGTTGACGAAGACTGAACACATCGACACCCGTCGAAACCTGCTCGCTGTGCTCACCTTTGGCTAGGTGCGGAGCGCCCAATGCGAATTCGACGACCTCTTGGCCACGGGTAACCTCGCCAAGCGCATCCGAGAGCACCTTGCCGTGTTCTTCGGTGATGATGGCTGCGAGTTCGGGCTTTTTGGCATTTAGAAGTTCGCGAAACTTGAACAGAATCTGCTGGCGATTTGCCCAGCTCATTTCGCTCCACTTGGCAAACGCCTCGGATGCAGCGGCCACAGCAGTCTCGACATCTGCCGTTTCGGCTAGCAGCACCTGTTTGGTCGCAACTCCGAGGGCCGGATCGAACACATCGTGTGTGCGCGTGCTTATTCCGGAGGTGAGTTGACCGTTTATAAAGTGCTGAATCGTAGCCATATTGCGAGTCTATTGCTGAGCCTTGCAAAAAATGTCTGCGCCTACTGATAACTTGCGCACATGGAAATCGTTTATTTAGTTGTAGGTCTCGCCGTAGGCGTTCTACTCGGATGGCTCGTCGCCAAGCTCGGCAAGAAAGCCGGCCCGGCTACCGATGGCGCCATTGAAGCCGCCACTCAGCTGGCCACAAAAACCGAAGCAGTGAATCGTTTGGAAGCACAGGTTGCCGAACTTAAGGCCCAGGCGCAAAAAGATGCCGAGAACAATCTTCTAGCGGCCGAAATCAAACCCGTTAAAGAATCACTCGCGGCCATGACTCAAACCGTGGCCGATCTTCAGCGCCAGCGCACCGCTCAGGTGGGCGAGCTTCAAGAACAGATTCGCAGCGTGGTGGAGAGCAACGAGAACATCCGTAAAGAGGCAGCGCAGCTTTCGCAGGCCATGTCTTCTAACAGTGTTCGTGGAGTGTGGGGCGAAACTCAGCTTCGTCGTCTTGTCGAACTCGCCGGTTTGCTAAAGCACGCAGATTTCAATGAGCAGGCCACCATCGCAACCGGCGATAGCTCTGGCCGCGCCGACATGATCATTCGCCTGCCCGGGGGTAAGTCTCTCGCCATCGACTCGAAGGTGCCATTTAACTCTTACCAGGCAGCGTCGGCCATTTCGGAGCTTGCCACCGGAGAAGAAGCACTTCGTCGCAAGAAGCTTCTAGACGAGCATGTCAAGGCAATGAAGAGCCACATCGACGCCCTCTCGACTCGTAGTTACTGGACCGGTCTCGATGCAAGCCCAGATTTCGTTATCGCGTTCGTACCGAGTGAGTCGCTGCTGTCCGCCGCACTCGAGTGCGACAACACACTGCTTGAGTACGCCTTCAAAAAGAACGTGGCATTGGCTTCGCCGGTGAGCCTGTTCTCTGTTTTGAAGACCATCAACTACATCTGGCGCCAAAACGCCGACGAAGGTTCGCTTCGCACCATGATCCAGCTCGGCAAAGAACTCTATGAGCGAGTGGGTAAGGTCACCGAACTGGCCGACAAGCTTGGCCGCTCAATCGGCTCAACGGTAAAGGACTACAACGCATTCGTCTCGAGCTTCGAGCGACGCATGCTGGTTACCGCCCGCAAGCTAAACGACCTCGACGAAAACGAACTCGGCACCAGCGAGATTGCTGAGCCCAAACAAATCGAAGCATCGACCGACGCATTCAGTGCAAGCGAGGCAGTGGTTGAGGCAGAAATCGTCGCCGATGAGCCCGAAATCGAAACAGAAAAGTAACAGGGCATAAAGCCTCCTGAGAGCGTTCGTAAAAGCCTCGATGGCTATACTTTTACAAGAACGCCGACAAAGAAGTCTGCCGATAGACACCAAGCTGCATCAAACGGCAACCACTGAATACGTCTTAGGAGACCCCTATGCCAGGAACAAACGTTGGCTCACCCATCGTCACCCTGACCCCGGCACCTACCCTCGACCGCACCTACTTTGTGCACAACCTACAGTCGGGCGGAGTAAACCGCGCCGACGAGGTTAAAGAAGAACTTGCCGGCAAGGGCATCAACGTTTCGCGTGGTCTTCACCTCGCAGGTATCAAAGCACCGGGCGTAGTGCCAATCGGTAACTCAGACCCGGGCGTGCTCGCTCGCACCGGCAGCGACGGAATGTTGCTTCCACTTTGGGTTGAAGGCACCCTGCGCGTTTCAACCACAATCGTTGAGTACGACGGCCCAACCACCAAGGTGAACGAGTCACCTCGCCCATTGAGCGAACAAGACTGGAACGCCATCATCGACCTAACCGAGCGCACCGTTCGCGAAAACGACGCCAAGTGGCTCGTGGTTGCCGGCGCACTTCCGGCTTGCAAGACCACCGGCAAATTCGTAGATCTCGAGCCAGTATTCGAGCGCATGGCTGCCCTTGGAGTTCGCGTGGCTCTAGACACTTCTGGTGAGCCACTAAACACCTGGGCTCGCAAGGGCTTGGCAAGCATCATCAAGCCAAACGCAGAAGAACTAGCATCGGCAGTCGGGCGCACCCTTTACAGCGTTGGCGATGTTATTGATGCGGCCCGTGAACTTTGCGAACACGGAATCGAAACCGTTTTGGCAAGCCTCGGAGCCGACGGCATGATCGCAGTTACCAAAGACCGCGAATGGGCCGCTCGCACTGCTCCGGTGAAGGTAATCAACACCGTTGGTGCCGGCGACGCAACCCTCGCAGGTTTTCTTTCGGCAATCACCAGCAACCCAATCGCCTCGGGCTCCGACGACTACGGTCTTGGCTACGATGTTCCGCTGGGCGTTTCTACTGCAGTTCAGTGGGGCGCTATCGCGGTTACTCAGCCAACCTCAGGTTTGTCGAGCATCGATGGTTTGCCTGCCGCAATCTTGAACCCGACACCAGACCGCACCGCGGCACTAGAAGAGCCGGCAGTTTTCACTAAGTAGTCTTTTCAGCCGCAACCGTTAGCGGATCTTCAACTACCGTTCTACCGAGATTTTCTGCGCACCTTCGATAAGAGAATCAAGCACAAACACTTCGACAACCTTGCCGTGCTTGCCCGCTCCCCCATCTCGAACGGCATCAGCCAGAATTCCAGGAGTCACACCGGCTAAAACGAACACCTGACGCCCTGGCCCAACCAGGTCGTCAAGCTCGAGCTTCTGATCGGCCGAATACCCGCACGCAATCGCCGAGGCAACCTCTTGGTCATTTCGAGGCGCTAGCACTCCCTGCATAAAACCGCCCAGAACACGCACGGCAGATGCAGCCAGCACTCCCTCTGGGTTACCGCCGATGCCGACCATCATGTCGATGCCCGATCCCGGCGTAGCAGCGGCAACCGCTATGGCCACGTCACCTTCATCAAAACGATGCCACTTCGCGCCGGTGGCTTCTACTTCGGCAATCAAGTCGAAGTTCATCTTCTTGTAAATAACCGCAACGACGAGCTCTGAAACTGGCTTACCCAGTGCAGCGGCGAGAGCGCAGATGTTCTCGGTGGCGGAGCGCTCGATGTCGACAACGCCAATGCCGGCCGATCCACAAACCAACTTCTTCATAAAGTAGACATCTGGGCAGTTCATCATGGTGTCTAGAGTGGTGGCTGCAACCACCGCCACCGCCCCCGGAATACCCTCGGCGGCCAGGCGGGTTCCGTCGATCGGATCAACAGCGATGTCCCATTCCAACTTTGGCCCGCGCCCCAAAACCTCACCATTAAAAAGCATCGGTGCTTCGTCTTTAGCGCCTTCGCCGATAACCACGATGCCCCCGAATTCAAACGAATTGAACGAAGCGCGCATGGCATCAACCGCTGCCCTGTCGACGGCCATCTTGTCGCCCGAACCAACCAGCGGCATGGCGGCAACAGCGGCATCTACCGAAGCCTGAATGAGTTCGGTGGTGGGGCTAGAAAACCTTGCAAGAGATTCGGTCAAAGCTTCGACATCCTTAGGTGAGTGGCTCGGCTCTCGAACACCCTTTGTTGGTAACATCATA
>CANFPR010000092.1 GCA_947448975.1 Micrococcales bacterium
CAACATGGCTGGAATCGACTGCTCAGGATGGCTCGCGAGAAATATTCGCGAAGCGACCACTAATGCGTTGCCGAGCCTGAGTGTCGCTTTACCCGGCCACAGACTCTAAACGAGAGTTAGGTCGGCAGACGCGTCGTTGACCCAGTCGATAACGCCCTGCCACTGACTAAAGCCGTCACTCACCGAGAAGTGCTTTGCACCTGGCAGCACAACGGCTGTCAAACCAAGTGGTGAGGCAACGCCAGCTTGAATGCCGCTCGGCTGCCATGGGTCGAGATCAGAACCGACGATAACTACCTCACCGGCTGTGGCACGAAGGGCTTCGGCGATGGCGGCATCCGAGTCGTTTGCAACAAAGGTAGGCACAGGGCTGATTGGCGCGCGCTCGGGAGGAGCAACTAGCAACACTCGCGAAGCAACCTCGGGTGCCAAGCCTTGCAGTGCGATGTGCATCCAGGTGACGCATCCTAGTGAGTGGGCAACAACGATTAGGGGTTCGTTAGCGCGCTCGGTTAGCTCGGCGAGCTGCTGCAACTCGGCCACGGTGTCTTCGAGCCATTCAGAAAGCACAGGCTCTTCGGCGTTGGGCAGCTGCGGGTATGAAACCACGTGGCCCTGGTCGCGCAGGGCGGCGGCAAGGCGACGCTGCCAGTGACCCTCGGGGCGGCGGTTGGTCCATCCGTGAATTATTAGAACGCGTGCCATTTGCAACCTTTCTACACCCCGAGCATAAACGAAGCCCGCCCGAACCAGAGGCTCGAGCGGGCTTTGTTTCGAAGTATGAACTTACTTCAGGGTGACCTTTGCGCCGGCTGCTTCTAGAGCTGCCTTTGCCTTTTCTGCGGTCTCCTTGTTTGCGCCCTCAAGAACGGTTGCAGGTGCACCGTCAACTACAGCCTTGGCTTCGCCAAGACCTAGGTTGGTAAGTGCGCGTACTTCCTTGATGACCTGGATCTTCTGGTCGCCAGCAGCCTCAAGAACGACGTCGAATGAGTCCTTCTCTTCAGCAGCTTCAGCAGCGGCAGCAGGGGCTGCAGCAGCAACTGCAACAGGTGCAGCAGCGGTAACTTCGAAGACCTCTTCGAACTTCTTCACGAACTCGCTGAGTTCGATGAGCGAAAGCTCCTTGAAAGCCTCGATTAGCTGGTCAGTAGTCAGCTTTGCCATTTGGTTTTCTCCTTGTTTGTTTCAGGTTTTGTAAAGCGGATAAATCGATTAGTTCGCGGACTCTTGCTTCTGACGCAGGGCGTCGACTGCGCGTGCAGCCTGGGCAAGAGGAGCGTTGAACATGTAAGCTGCCTTGAACAGCGAGGCCTTGAAGATTCCAGCGGCCTTGGCCAATAGAACTTCGCGAGACTCGAGGTCTGCAAGCTTGGTTACCTCTTCTGCAGAAAGAGCGGCTCCGTCGAGGAGACCAGTCTTTACTACTAGTAGAGGATTTGCCTTCGCAAAGTCACGCAACGCCTTTGCAACCGAGACAGCGTCTCCGTGTACAAAAGCAAGAGCGCTTGGGCCTACAAGCTGACCGTCAAATGCGGTCACGCCTGCGTTAGCTGCAGCGATCTTGATGAGGGTGTTCTTTGCTACGGCGTAGGTTGCGTCGGCACTGATTGAACGGCGTAGCTCTTTGAGCTGGCCTACAGTGAGTCCGCGGTACTCGGTTAGCAATACGGCGTTCGAGCTCTGGAATTTCTCCGTTAGCTCGGCGACGTTGGCTTCCTTGTTCGCCATGGCACTCCTTGATTACTTAGTGCTGGTAGCCCCGGGTTCAGCAAATAAAAAAACTCCGGCGCAAGCGCACGGAGTCGAAAAGCTCTTTCGAGCGAAACTTCTTCACACACCTGCGCGGGTCTTCACTTTGGTGAACCTTCGTCGGCGCAAACGAATTCAAAGATTTCTCTTTGGATTTGCTCACGACCGAAACCAGCGGTCTTTGGCTACCCATAAGTCTACGGGGTGGTTAGGCGTTGCCGCAACCTATGGTTTTACGGTTGAGTAAACCTCGAAGCCCCAGGCCTTTAGCGAAACTACCTTCGAGCCGGTGAACTTGGTTTTGGCCGCATCTGAGAAACGGTAGTAAGTTTTGCCGTCTTTAGTGAATTCAACCTTGGATGTCACGGCCATGGCCGATGGGTTTAGAACAACGATCACCTTGTTGCCACTCTTTGCAACGCGGCTGTAACTGAGCACGATGCTGCTGTCGTTCTTGATTCGGGTGTAAGTGCCCCCGGCTGTTCCATTGAATAGGGAGGAGTTCTTCGTTTTCAGTGAAACCAGCTTTGTGTAAAAGGCCTGGGCGGCTTTTGAACGAGCTGAGGTGAGGTTCCAGTCGATCAAATCTTTTTCAAAGAATTTCAGTTGCTTGTTCGAGTCGACTTCTTGTCCGTTGTAAATCAGAGGAATTCCAGGCAGCGTGAATGTAAGAACTGAAAGGGTCTTGGCTCCACCTCCGTACATGCTTTTCAGCGAGCCAGTCCACGAGTTTTCATCGTGGTTGGTGACGAACAGCATCGGATAGGTTCCGGCCTGGTAGGTCAGCTGCTGCTGCCCCATATATCCAAGGAAATCCGACTTGCCAGATGAACCGGCACCAAAACCAACGAGCAAGTCTTTGAAAGCCCAACCGTAGTCAGCCACGAAGGCGTGTTCACGAAGTGAAGCATCACCCTGAGCTTCGGCCAACATGAACACCGGTTTTATGGTGCGCAAGGCTGCAGTGGCGTCGTTCCAGAAATCGGTTGGTACGCCTCCAGCTACGTCGCAGCGATAGCCATCGATGTCAAAACCCGAAACCCAATACTTGAGGGCATCGATCATGGCAATACGCATCGAGCTGTTGTCGTAGTTGAGGTCGGCGACATCCGACCAATCTGGGTTTGGCGGCACAACGTTGCCGTTTTCGTCTTGGGTATACCAGTCTTTGTGCTGGGTAATCCAGGGGTTATCCCAGGCGGTGTGGTTTGCCACCCAGTCGAGAATCACCTTCATGCCAGCTGCATGCGCAGCGGTAACGAGATTTCTGAAGTCGGTTGCGGTGCCGAGGTCGGGGTTGATGCCCGTGTAGTTCTTTACCGAATAAGGCGAACCAAGTGTGCCCTTGCGGTTTACTTCACCAATCGGGTGAATGGGCATCATCCAGAGCACGTCGACGCCGATCTTCTTTAGGCGAGGAATCGCAGCAGTCACCGAGTTGAAGTCGCCCTTGGCCGAGAACTGGCGGGTGTTCACCTGGTAGATGACGGCGTCTTTGAGCCAAGTGGGCGCGGATGCCGCAGCACTGGGCTGATCGACTGCGCTGGCAGGGCTAGATGAGGTTGCCGCTGCTAAGCCGAGCCCGATTACGCTCAACCCAAGTGCGAACAAAACTATGTAAGAAACAAGTTGGCGCTTCACCAGAACTCCTAAACTCCGAATACTCGATGCAAAACATCAGGCACTCATAAGCCTAGGTGCGCTATCGATGTGTGACGTCTTTGCAAGACGAGTTAGTGGCCTTGCGACTTATCATTAGAGCAACGAAGTCTGGGGTCTTTGATGAAGAAATCTGTCTTTTCAGCTGCTGTAGCAATAATCGCTTTGCTCACCGGGGGTCTCAACCCGATCCAAACTGCTGCTGCCGAGCCCCTCTGCACAATCACTGTCTCCGACTCAAACACGACCATCCAGGGCACAAACCTTGGCGACGTAATCTGCATCACAGGCGATAACAACACAGTCAACGCACTTGGTGGTGACGACACCGTTATCGATGATGGTGTCGACAACACGATCAACCTTGGTGAGGGCTTCGACTTTTACGATGGCACCGGCGGCGATGGTTCAACCGTCGACGGCGGAGCTGGCGACGACGAACTGATTGGAACCCCTGGGCCCGACGAAATTACCGGCGGCGAGGGTGACGACACTCTCATCGGTGGCGAGGATTATGACACCCTCAATGGTGGGCTGGGTGCTGATGAGCTTTCTGGCAACGCGGGTGATGACACGATCAGTGGCGAGGCCGGGGCAGACAACCTCGATGGTGGCGATGGCGTTGACACGCTTACCGGTGGAGACGCAGACGACAGCCTCATTGGCGGTGCTGGCAACGACACCTTGAATGGTGGGCTGGGTGCAGACCAGCTCGAGGGTAATGCCGGCGATGACTCTATCAAAGGTGAGGCCGGCTCTGACAGCCTAGATGGAGGAGAAGGCGATGACGTTCTAGCCGGGGGTGACGGCTTAGACACAATCTTGGGTGGTGGTGGCCTAAATATTTGTGACTACACCGCCGGCGAGGCCTTGACGTCATCCTGTCTTTATGATGACTCAGGCCCGATTGTTACCTTGTTCTCAGTCAAGGAATCGACCGTTGAGGTTGGCGCTGCTGATGGCAAAATCACCGTATCGGTTGCTGCTGAGGATGCCACTGCGATTGCTGGAGTGAATTTTGCTTGCGCAAGCGAGGGGAACTCAACTCG
>CANFPR010000093.1 GCA_947448975.1 Micrococcales bacterium
CGCTCGGTTCCTGCTTCGCGTAGCACGTGGTACTCGAACTCGGTCAGTTCTTCGCGCCAAGCCGATTCGTCTTTGTTAACTTCGTATGCCAAGAGTGCCTCTCGAGTTGTTTCTTCGTGCCTAATATTAAGTACCGCAAATGCGGTCTTAGTTTCTAAGCAGAGTTCATGTCGCAAAAGTTCCCAACCGATGAGTTTGATTCGGTTGCCCCGCACGGCGGACGCCACCGCACGCGTCGCACCGCGCGCGATCGTGTTCGCGAATTCTTGCGCATCATGGCCGCTTCGGCCGCCGTGGGCGTAGTTGCGATCATCGGTTTGAAAGTAGCGGATGGTTCGGTGCAGTTGAATCCCGCCGATTTGATTGCTCCAAGCTCTTCTACCACTACCTCGGTGAAGAGCACGGGCGTTACGGTGCTCGACGGCACAACTCAGGCAGGCCTGGCATCTAAGGTTGCACATTCGCTGCTCGATGCGGGCTGGAACGTGCTTACGGCCGACAACCTGGGCGTAACCCCAGAGGTGCCAACTACAACGGTTTACATCAGTAGCGCCGAATTTGAAGCTGCTTCAAAGACCCTGTTGAAGACTCTCGGCAAGTACACAGTTGAGGTTTCGGGCACCTATGCCGACCCAATCACCGTGGTTATCGGTACCGACTTTAAGTAGTTTTTGATTCGGTATCGGCCTACGTCGATGCCTTGCGCTCTGGTAGCGAGCATTTCTCGGTTATAACACCTTGGTAAAGGCTAAAAACTATTCTTGATTTTCCTCGCTATATCAACCGTTCGCTAATAGGGTTAGGTAAGTCGAGAAGAGTTTTCGCTGTAAGCGGTTTCTCCCATAGCAACTTTTGTTTCTATGCGACTCGCCGGTGGCGCTGCCATTGGTGATCTAGTTAGGCAACAGGAGTATGCAATGGCAACAGGAACCGTGAAGTGGTTCAACGCCGAAAAGGGCTATGGATTCATTACTGAAGATGGCGGTGCCGAAGTATTCGTGCACTGGTCAGCAATCCAGACCGAAGGCTACAAGGAACTCAGAGAGAACCAGAAGGTTGAATTTGAGATCAAGGCTGGCGACAAGGGCCCACAGGCCGACAAGGTCAACGTCCTAGGCTAAGTTTTAGCAAAGATTCCGCTCCTCGTTTACGAGGGGCGGTTTTCTTTTACCCGGATGCCCGTCTCAGCTGCCCGCGAACGACTAACTGTTTTGTTCACAGGTAGCGAAACGGTTTGCACTCTCAGGGGGAGAGTGCCAAAATGGTCTTAGCACTCCAATACCGTGAGTGCTAATCACAAATCCTTCTGAACCATCGGAGAATCCAAAATGGCAAAGATCATTACTTTCAACGAGGAAGCACGTCGTGGCCTAGAGCGCGGCTTGAACATCCTCGCCGACACCGTCAAGGTGACCCTCGGCCCTCGCGGACGCAACGTCGTTCTCGAGAAGAAGTGGGGCGCACCCACCATCACCAACGATGGTGTTTCGATCGCAAAAGAAATCGAACTAGAAGACCCGTTTGAGCGCATCGGCGCCGAACTGGTTAAAGAAGTCGCTAAGAAGACCGACGATGTGGCCGGAGACGGAACCACCACTGCAACCGTTCTAGCCCAGGCTCTCGTTCGCGAAGGTCTTCGCAACGTTGCAGCAGGTGCCGACCCAATCAGCCTCAAGCGCGGCATTGACAAGGCAGTTGCAGCGGTTATCGAGCAGCTTCTTGCTAACGCTAAGCCAGTCGACTCGAAGGAGCAGATTGCTGCTACCGCTTCGATCTCGGCAGGCGACACCCAGATTGGTGAGCTCATCGCCGAGGCAATCGACAAGGTTGGCCGCGAGGGCGTAGTTACCGTTGAGGAGTCAAACACCTTTGGAATCGAGCTTCAGCTCACCGAGGGTATGCGCTTCGACAAGGGTTACATCTCGGCTTACTTCGTAACCGACCCAGACCGCCAAGAGACCGTTCTCGAAGATGCCTACGTGCTTCTAGTGAACTCGAAGGTTTCGAGCATGAAAGACCTACTTCCAATCGTTGAGAAGGTCATTCAGACCGGCAAGCCGCTTCTCATCATCGGTGAAGACATCGAAGGCGAAGCGCTAACCACCCTGGTACTAAACAAGATTCGCGGAATCTTCAAGTCGGTTGCCGTCAAGGCTCCTGGCTTCGGCGACCGTCGCAAGGCAATGCTTCAAGACATCGCCATTCTTACCGGTGGTCAGGTTATCTCTGAAGAGATCGGCCTTCGCCTCGAGACCGCAACTCTCGACCTTCTAGGTCGCGCTCGCAAGGTTGTTATCACCAAGGATGAAACCACCATTGTTGAGGGCGCAGGCGACGAGTCGGCAATCGCCGGTCGTGTTGAGCAGATCCGCAAGGAAATCGAAAACACCGACAGCGACTACGACCGCGAGAAGCTACAGGAACGTCTAGCCAAGCTCGCCGGCGGTGTGGCAGTCATCAAGGCTGGTGCAGCTACCGAGGTAGAGCTCAAGGAGCGCAAGCACCGCATCGAAGATGCAGTTCGCAACGCTAAGGCAGCCGTTGAAGAGGGTATCGTCGCCGGTGGTGGCGTGGCTCTGATTCAGGCCGGCAACGCAGCTTTTGCAAAGCTCGACCTAACTGGCGACGAGGCTACCGGTGCGAACATCGTTCGCGTTGCTATCTCGGCTCCGCTAAAGCAGATCGCAATCAACGCAGGCCTCGAGCCAGGTGTTGTTGCCGAGAAGGTTTCGCAGTTGCCTTCGGGTCAGGGTCTAAACGCCGCAACCGGAGAGTATGTAGACATGCTTGCCGCAGGCATCAACGACCCAGTGAAGGTAACCCGTTCGGCTCTTCAGAACGCGGCTTCGATTGCTGGCCTGTTCCTAACCACCGAGGCTGTCGTTGCCGACAAGCCAGAACCAGCAGCAGCTCCGGCAGCTCCTGGCGGCGGAATGGACTTCTAGTAGCCAAAAGTAAAAAGGGCGAGACCGTTTGGTCTCGCCCTTTTCTTTTTGCCTAGGTGGGTGGCGGTTTAGGCAAAAAGTCTCATGTTGGCCGCTTCGACTTCGGCGTATTGGTTGGCGGCTACCGAAAGCGCGGTGCCGATTTGGCCGAGCTGCTCTTGCACGCTCGATTCGGTGGTGCGCCAGCGGGTTACCAACTCTTGAAACGAGTTGGCAGCCACACCCTGCCACGAAGACTGCAGGCCTTGAAGTTGGCTGTGAAGGGTGTCGATCTCGCTGCGGAGTCGACCGATGGTTGCTTGGATGGTGCCATTGGCTGCCAGAACTTGCTGGCTATCAACTTGAAAATGTGTCATGTCGATAGTTTTGTGCACCGAGCTAGGTTTGGGAGGGCTCGAAAGAAATCTGTGGATAATTCTTAAAGCGGCAATGAAACGCGAAGGGTAGCGCCGCCGCCATCGGTTTCGTGAGCAGAGATCTTGCCCGCGTGGCGTTCGACTATGGCTTTGCAAATTGCCAAGCCAAGCCCACTTCCACCGGTCTCTGAGTTACGCGAGTTGTCTACGCGGTAGAACCGCTCAAAAATCTTTTCGCGCAGCGATTCCGGAATGCCCTCGCCGTGGTCTCGCACCTCGAGCACTACATCGCGGTCGGTTACTCCTACGGCAACATCGATTGATGCATCCTGGGGAGAAAAACGGCTAGCGTTCGCCAAGAGGTTGATTAACACCTGGCGAATCGAATTCGCATCGACCAGGGCGACCACTTGCACACCCTCGGCGATTTCGGTTGAGTCGAGATTAACCACACGGATGCTTCGCTTGAACTCTGCGACCGAGACATCCTTGCCGGCCTCGCGACTCAGCGCAACTAAATCGGTGGGGGACTTCGCGAGTTGCTGGTTTTCGTCGAGGCGGGCCAGCGTCAGAAGGCTCTCGACGAGCGAGGTCATGCGGATCGCCTCAGACTCGATTCGGCCCATGGCATCGTCTAAGGCGGTTTTGTCTTTGAGGGCACCCATGCGGTAGAGCTCTGCGTATCCGCGAACCGAAACCAGGGGGGTGCGAAGTTCGTGACTCGCGTCGGCTACGAAGCGGCGCATCTGGTCTACGGTTTTACTGCGATCTTGCAGCGCTTGGTCGATTGAGTCGAGCATGGTGTTCAGTGACCGGTTGACCCGTGCCATTTCGGTGGTGCCTTCGATGTTAACCAAACGCTTATCGGTGTCGCCGCTGGCCACCGCCGCCGCAGTGCGCTCCACCTCTTTTAGTGGTCGAAGTGCTCTGGTTATCGTGAGCCAGATGCTGGTGCCGCTGAAAATGAGCAACAGAACACCAAAGGTCATTCCAATGTTTCGGTACTGAGCAACCAGCCCGTTGTTGAGGTCGGTTGGCAGGGCCACCACGAGTGAACCAAGGGTTCCAATCAGTGGCACGGC
>CANFPR010000094.1 GCA_947448975.1 Micrococcales bacterium
CCTATTCGCTGTCGTCGGCTTCTTCGAATGGCAACCATTCGCCGAAAGCCGATTCGAGTGCCTCTTCGTAATCGAGAAAGGCGTTCTGCAGCACGGAGTAGGCATTCTGAACCGCCGGATCGTCATCGGAGCGTCTCATGGTGACTGCCTCGTGGTGTCTTTCGAGGGCAGCGATGAACTGTTGAAGTGCGAGCCTAGGTTCGGTAGCCATAGCCCTAACCTACCTCCGACAGCCCTTTTAGGTAAGCAGGTTGGGTCGAATCGCCCAAGCGTTTCGTGTTAGAGTGGTGAGTCGTTGCAGACACCTGTCCGGGTGGCGGAATGGCAGACGCGCTAGCTTGAGGTGCTAGTCCTCGTTAGAGGGTAGGGGTTCAAGTCCCCTTTCGGACACAAGTAAAGACCCCAGCCAATGGTTGGGGTCTTTTTCTTTTCTCAAAAGTTTCGCTCGCTAGTCTCCTTTGACCGCCGCGAAGATCTTTTTTACTCGGGTTTTGTCGCCGGCAATCAGTATGTGCTCTGTATTTCTTGTTGCACCCGGATTACCCACTCGCTCCCCCGACTTGTTGTAAACACCAATCTGCGAGCCGATGTACCGCTTAAAGTCGACATCCATGATTTCAACGTGCCCGCGAGCCTTGCACATCTCGATGAGTTCATCGCGGTTGAGCCAGGCTTCGTTGTTGTAGCTCAGCACAATGGTTTCTGCCTTAACGGTTTGCATCAGTTCGCGCATGGCCAAAGGCATGGCGGGCTTCGAGTTAAACCTGCTCTTGGTCTCGGGCGTGCGAACATCGGTTCGCTTGTTGGCGATGCCGTAGCTATCCGGGGCATCCCAGCGAACCAGGGTTTCCCAGATGTGGTAGTTGGCGAAGTAGCGGTGCTGGTTATAAGGCGGGTCTAGGTAGGCCAGGTCTACCGCATCGAGCGCAGGTGCGACCTCTAGAGCGTCTCCCCTAATGGCCAACCCGCCCCCGGGCAGAAGCGCTGGATCGGTGAGTTTGAGTGCGCTCGCCGAGCGCCTAGACCACTGCTTTAGGTAAGCCATCTGAACGCCGGTGGTGGAATCGACCCGGTCTGCGGCTAGCAGAAGAGAAGCCAGTAGCGGGTGATACAGCCAAGAGCTTGAGTAGTTAGCCTCGATAAAGTCACGGATGGCATCGATGCGCTCGCCGTTTTGAGGCTGAAAGTAACGAGCATCCTCGCAGAAAACCTTGGTGAAGTAGCCGGCCTTAGCGGGTAAGGCGTTGAGTTCGGCAATGGCATCGGTCAGTTCGCTCTGATTGACCGAACGGGAGTCAAGCTCGATCCAGGTTTTAGCGAACACCTCGGAGTAACTGGCAGTGTCGACCGCGGTGACCTCGATTCCAAGCTCTTTGAAGCTTCTGGCCACGCGGGTAGTGCCGGTAAAGAGATCTAGAGCGGTTTTAGCCGACGAGGCTGCCGCGATATTGGCCAACAATGGCACGAGTGTGCGCTTTGAGCCCAGATACTTGATCACTCGTCAAAGTTACACTTGATAGACGAACAAGATAGAGGCAAAGCGCAATGGCTGAATTACTGGTGGGTTTGTTACGACACGGTGAAACCGACTGGAACGTGGCTAGCCTCCTTCAGGGAACCAGTGACATTCCGCTGAATCAAACCGGAATCGCCCAAGCCGTAGCCGCTTCTAAAGCCATTGTCGCCAGCGACTGGGATCAAATCATCTCGTCACCGCTCAGTAGAGCCAGAGACACCGCAAGAATCATCTCTGATGCCAATGCCCTGGGTGAAATCGCTATCGAACCCCTACTGCTCGAACGAGCCTTTGGTGAGGCGGAGGGTTTGAACTACCACGAGTGGAAGAAGCAGCACGACGCCCATCAAACGGTAGTTGGCGGCGAGTCACTGATTGACCTGGAGCTTCGGGCTAATCGCCTACTGCAGCA
This sequence comes from Micrococcales bacterium, assembly GCA_947448975.1. GTDB lineage: Bacteria > Actinomycetota > Actinomycetes > Actinomycetales > Microbacteriaceae > Rhodoluna. Next base: position 1,929 of record CANFPR010000094.1, read on the forward strand.
CTTGGTAGAGAACTATTCGGGAAAGAGGGTGTTAGCCGTATCCCACGGTGCCCTGATTCGCAAAGTGGTGCGCATCGTCAGTGAACGTGAGCTACCTCGCGAAGGCGAACGATTCGCCAATACCAGCCTCACCAAGCTCGCCTACCGCGATTCGAAGTGGAGCATCGAGCACTACAACCCGGCTTCGCTGCAGGCTAACTGAGCGTCTCGATGAGGTCGGCTAGGTCTCTGGCCGATTTCTGCCAAGAAAACTCGCTGGAGCGTCTCACAGCGCTCGCCGATAGACCTTCGCGATTATCTATTGCCTCAACAATGGCCTCGGCGCATCCAGTAGCGTCACCAGCTGCAAAAAACACCGCCGCCTCTGCGGCAATCTCTCGAAACACCGGGATGTCGGTTAGCACCGCCGGTACTCCCCTAGCGAAACCCTCGATTACCGGTATGCCAAAGCCTTCGGCGCGACTAGCGCTGACCGTGAGTGCTGCGGTGTCGAGCAACTCGATGTACTTTTCATCGGTCAAACCTTCGTGAAACACCACGCGAGCCCCAGCTTGGCCGGCTAGAGATTGAAGCTCGACCTTGCGCTTCTGGTCGATTGAACTAACCAGGTGCAGTTCGGCGCGATCAACCAACGCCGACGCGCGCACCAGGGTCTCGACATCCTTGTAGCCCATGAAAGTGCCCATGTAAACCAGTCGAACCGAGTCTTGATGAATCTGCGACGCGGTACTTGACCTGCGGAACACCTCTTCGACCGCATTTGAAATGACCCGCACCGGAGCCACAGTTAGCTTTTGTTCGGCGATTTGATCGGCAGTCGTGTGGCTCACCGTCACAACCGCATCGGCAGAGCGAAGCAACCACCGCTGTGGCTGGTAGCTCAGGTGGTAAAGCCGCCAAATTGCTCTGACCATGGGGCTGAAGTGCTTAGGCGGGGTGCGAAAGCGGTAGTAAATCAGGTCGTGAACGGTGAGAATAAGTTTGAACTTTTTGCCAATCGACCCGGTTGTTTGCATCGGCGAAAAGATCACGCTAGCTCCGCGTCGATTCATGCGTCTGGCAAAGCCCAGTTCTCTCGGCGAATCGACCTCGCACTCAAAGATGTGCGCGCATCCCTTTGGCAAATGTTGCAATTGTGCCGGGTTAGAGACGATGGCCGTGATTGGCATCAACTTGGCAACTTCACCAAAAAGGTTCGCAGCAAAACGGCTTATGCCGTCGTGGTGCCCAACTCGAATGAATCGAGCGTCAAAGAAGATGCTCACTGGTGAAGTTTGATGAAGTCGATGGTGTGTTGCGCCACAACGTCGACGCGTTCGTAGTGCGGCAGGTGGCCCGTGCCAATCATTTCGACGTAGGTGGCATCGGCGTAAAGCGCCGCAGCCGATCGCTGAGCCTCGATTTTGGTGATGTCGTCTTTGTCTCCGCAGAGCAGCAACACCGGTTGGTGAATGTTCTCGGCCATTTCGCTCAGATTTTCAGAGATAGACGCATCGAAGGCCTCTTCGGCCATTTTGGTGTTGGCGAACTTGCTGAAGTGCAGCTTGTGCTGGTAGTGAATCCAGGCTTTCAAAACGGGGTCGTTGCCTTTGTAGAGAAATACGGTGACGAGCCAGATCACCAGCGGGTGGCTCAGCATCCAACGACCCGACTTTTCTGGAATCAGTGCGGCCAAGCGATACCAGACCAGCGAAACGTAGGCCATAAACTGCCGTGGACCACGCATTGGCCAAGCCGAGACGGGGTTCAGCATCACCAGTCTCGTTTTATCTCCGGTGGCCAAGACGTGCTTGCCGAGCAGCAGTGTGCCGAATGAATGGCCAAAGTAAGTGACGTCGCCAGAAACTTTCAGTGTCTGCGTGAGCGCGGTGAGCCAGGCGGTGTAGTTATCGAGATTGTGCACCGAGCTCAGCGGTGTGGCTTCACCGAATCCCGGAAGCTCTGGCACATAGCAGTCGAATTCTTCGAGGCCACCGACGATCGGTTCAACGCCTTCGTGGGTGCCGCGGTATCCGTGAACGAAAACTATCGAACCGAGTTTGTTGACGGTGGCGGGGTAACGCCACATTGGTGTCTTGCCAAAAGGTGTCTCGACCTCTGAATACTCGGCACGAGCCGATGCTCTGTTGGCAAGTTCTTCGGTTCTCGAAATAGACATAATTCACCCCACGGCGATTTTATACCGAGAAGTATTTCGCTTCAGGATGATGAAGAACCATTGCGTCCGTCGATTGTTCTGGGTGCAGCTGTAGTTCTTCAGAAAGTGTCACGCCAATCGATTCGGGGCGCAGCAGTTCGATCATCTTGATTCGGTCTTCGAGATTCGGGCAGGCGGGGTAACCGAAGGAGTAACGAGCGCCACGGTAGTCGAGGCTGAAAAGCCCTTCAACCGCTTCGGGCTCTTCTTGGTCGAACCCGAGTTCTTCGCGCACGCGCTGGTGCCAGAA
>CANFPR010000095.1 GCA_947448975.1 Micrococcales bacterium
CTCTCCGAACAGTTCGCCACCGCGCACGTCGATAACAACGGCTAGGCGACCGGCTGGATTCTTGCTCAGGGTGAATAGGTCGCTGACCGGGGCGAGCATTTGCGGTGGAAGATTGTCGACCACGTACCATCCGAGGTCTTCGAGTGCATTAGCGACCGTCGAACGACCTGCGCCCGACATGCCCGTGACCACCAGAAACTGGTGTTCTTGTTCGGGCATCGTTGATCCTTTATTTGGGCTGGTGTGTTGAGTTTATCCGCTTGTGACACGCCCGAGTGTGGTTTTTCATTTTGTTTACACGATGGTTATCTCGGCCCAGCCGACACTAATCTTCGCTGAGACTTTCGGATATCTGCTGAGCGAGAATCGGCCCGATTCCGGCGACATCCGAGATTTCGGCTGCGGTGGCGGCGCGCAGTCGTTTTGCCGATCCAAAGTGCTTCAGCAGCGCCTTAACGCGCTTTTCGCCCAACCCTTCGATCTCTTCGAGTTCGCTGGCGATGCTGGCCTTGCGTTTCTGCTTCTGAAAGGTGATGGCAAATCGGTGCGCTTCGTCACGGATGCGCTGCAGCAGAAACAGTTCGTCGCTGGTGCGGGGCAGAATCACCGGGTACGGCTCCCCCGGCAACCAAAGTTCTTCGAGGCGTTTAGCTATGCCAACCACCGCGAGCCCCGTGATGCCGCTGTCTTTGAGTGCTCTGGCGGCAGCGTTCACCTGCGGTTGCCCACCATCGATAAGCAGAAGGCCTGGGCGATAAGCAAATCGCGAGGGCGTTCCTTCTGCTTCAGGCTTGGCTTCATCTTGCGATGGATCGACCAAATACTTCAAGCGACGCATGAGCACCTGGTAAATCGAGTCGGTGTCGTCGGTGGTCTCTGCAATCGCGAACCGCCGATAGTGGTCTTTCTTTGGCAACCCGTCTTCGAACACCACCATCGATGCAACAACGTTGGTGCCTTGCAGGTGCGAAACATCGAAACATTCGATTCGAAGTGGCGCGTTTTCTAGTTGAAGGGCTCTTTGAATTCCACTGAGCGCTTCTGCTCGCGCCGTGAAATCGGCCGTGCGACGTGTCTTGTAGAGCATCAGAGCGTGTTTCGCGTTAGTGCCTGCGGTTTCGGCCAAGGCCCGCTTATCACCGCGTGAAGGTACACGAAGATCCACCTTCGAACCGCGAAGCTCGCTCAACCACCTGGTGAGGCTCTGCGAATCTTCTGGCAGGTCGGGTACTAGCACCTCACGTGGAATATCAGCGTCGCGCTCCGAATAGAGCTTTTGCAACACGTACTCGACAACCTCGGATGCATCGCGCTCAAGCTCTTTGTCAACCGTCCAACCTCGCACACCACGTATGCGACCGCCGCGAACCTTGAACATTGCCACCGCGGCGGCTAGTTCATCGTCGGCGACGGCAAATACATCGGCGTCGGTTTGGTCGGTGAAGACGATGCTGCTCTTCTCGAGCACCGTCTCGAGTGCATCGGCGCTGTCGCGAAGCTGGGCGGCAAGCTCGTATTGTTCGGTTGCCGAAGCATCGAACATCCTTGCTCTGAGTGCCTCGATGTGCGCCGAATCGCCCCGCGCCATGAACTCCGAAAGGTCTTTTGCTAGCCCCTGGTGCTCGGCTGGCGTTACCCGCGCAACACACGGGGCGGCGCACTTGCCAATGTCACCCAGCAGGCACGCGCGGTTCGACGACTTTGCTCGCTGGTAGACACCTTGGGAGCAAGAGCGAACCGGGTAGACCTTTAGCAGAGTGTCGAGAGTCTCGCGAAGTGCCCAGGCGTTGGTGTAAGGCCCGAAGTATTTGATGCCGCGTAGTTCGCGGTTGCGTGTGATGAACACGCGGGGAACCTCGTCGGTCAGCGAAATAGCCAGATACGGGTAAGACTTGTCGTCTTTTAGCCTGACGTTGAAAGGCGGATCGAATTCCTTGATCCACATGAACTCGAGTTGCAGCGCCTCGAACTCCGACTTAACGATGGTCCACTGCAGATCGCGAGCGGTCTCCACCATTTTTCTGGTTCGACGGTGCAGCGAATCTAGCGGAGCAAAGTACGAGCTGAGTCGCGAACGCAGGTTCTTGGCCTTGCCCACATAGAGAACGCGCCCGGATGCATCGAGCCAGCGGTAAACCCCGGGAGAGGTTGGAATCTCCCCCGTTTTTGGTCTCCAGCTAACTTCTTGCGCCATCGAAAGTTATTTGGTTGAGAGGATCTCGGCGAGAAATTGACCGGTGTACGACTTGGTGTTCTTGGCAAGAGTTTCTGGGGTTCCGATGCCGATCACCTCGCCACCTCGCGAGCCGCCCTCGGGGCCGAGGTCAATCAGCCAGTCGGCCGACTTGATTACGTCGAGGTTGTGTTCGATGACGATTACGCTGTTGCCCTTTTCGACCAGCGAATTCAATACCAGTAGCAGCTTGCGTACATCCTCGAAGTGCAGGCCGGTGGTTGGTTCATCGAGCACATAAATGCTGCGACCGGTTGATCGACGCTGTAGCTCGGTAGCCAATTTGACGCGCTGCGCCTCACCACCCGAAAGCGTTGTTGCACTCTGACCCAGGCGAACGTAGCCGAGACCGACGTCAACCAAGGTTTCTAGGTATCGCGCAATCTTGGTGATTGGTGCGAAGAAGACCGCTGCTTCGGCAATCGGCATGTCGAGAACCTCTGAAATGTTCTTGCCTTTGTACAGAATCTGAAGCGTTTCTCGGTTGTATCTCGCGCCGTGACAAATTTCGCAGGCAACGTAAACGTCAGGCAAGAAGTTCATCTCGATGCGCAGGGTTCCATCGCCGCTACAAGCCTCGCAGCGTCCGCCCTTCACGTTGAACGAGAAACGACCCTGCAGGTATCCGCGTGCCTTTGACTCCTGGGTTTCGGCAAACAGGTTGCGAATGTGATCGAATACGCCAGTGTAGGTGGCTGGGTTTGATCGCGGAGTTCTACCAATCGGGTTTTGGTCGACGTGAATCACCTTGTCTAGGTGCTCGAGCCCCTCAACGCGGGTGTGTTTACCGGCCACGACCTTGGCGCCGTTGAGCTGGTTAGAAAGCACCGAGTAGAGCACATCGTTGACCAAGCTCGACTTACCCGAGCCGCTAACGCCGGTAACCGCCGTGAAGACGCCCAGCGGAAACTCTGCGGTGACGTTCTTTAGGTTGTTCTCGGTAGCACCGACAACGCGAACAACCCTGGCTGGGTCAATCTTGCGACGGGCCTTGGGTACCGAAATGCTTAGCTTGCCGGCCACGTATTGACCGGTGATTGAAGCCTCATTCTTGAGTAGGTCTTCGTACGAACCGCTGTGAACGACCTCGCCGCCGTTTACGCCGGCACCTGGGCCAATGTCAACAATCCAGTCGGCGGTGCGAATGGTGTCTTCATCGTGTTCAACCACGATGAGCGTGTTGCCCAGGTCGCGCAACTTCACCAGGGTGTCGATGAGTCTGCGGTTATCGCGCTGGTGCAGACCAATACTCGGCTCGTCAAGAACATAAAGCACGCCGGTGAGCCCCGAACCAATTTGCGTGGCCAAACGGATGCGCTGTGCCTCGCCACCCGACAGTGAGCCCGCTGCGCGCTCAAGGCTTAGGTAATCGAGACCAACGGCCATCAAAAAGTCGAGTCGTGCGCGAATCTCTCGTAATACCTGAGCCGCGATTTTTGCGTCGCGGTCGTTTAGTTCGATCTCGGCGAAAAACGTCACTGCTTCACCGAGACTCATGTGAGCCACATCCGCGATGCTCTTGTCTTCTACCCTTACGGCAAGAACTTCAGCCTTCAAACGGGTTCCGGCACAGCCTGGGCAAGGAATTTCACGAAGGAAGCCAGCCCATTTGTCGCGCGCGTAATCGCTCTCGGTTTCTTGCCACTTGCGCTCAACGTAAGGCAGCACGCCTTCGAATCCGGTGCGGTAACTCAGTTCACGGCCGAAGCGGTTCTTCCAGCGAACCTTGATCTCAAAGTTGTTGCCGAACAATATGCAATCTTGAATCTCTTCAGGCAGCGCATTCCAAGGGGTGTCGAGGCTGAAGCCGAGTTCTTCACTTAGCGAAACCAGCGGGCGGCTCAGGTAGTTCATCAGGCCCTTGCCCTGGAATGACCATGGCAGCAATACGCCCTGGTTTACGCTGGCGGCCGGATCACCCAAAACTAGCTCGGGGTCGACAGCCATCTTGGTACCTAGGCCAGAACACTCAGAACATGCACCGAACGGAGCGTTGAACGAGAAGGTTCTCGGTTCAATCTCGGTGAGCGAGAGCGGGTGCTCATTTGGGCATGACATCTTTTCGCTGAATACACGGCGCCCGGCATCGGTGGTGTCGTCGACCAAGTCGATGATGATGCGA
>CANFPR010000096.1 GCA_947448975.1 Micrococcales bacterium
ACGCCTCGGTCTCATTTAGTTGATGCGACGCTTGGGCTAAACTTGTTGGGTTGCCGAGCATCTCGCGCACGCCACCCTAGCTCAGTCGGTAGAGCAGCTCCCTCGTAAAGAGCAGGTCAGGAGTTCGATTCTCCTGGGTGGCTCCAAAGTCACTAGTTTTTAGGTTCGTAACCCAAAAGCTCCCTAGCGGTATCTAGGTTGTAGCTTCGATCAAAAGCCAACTGCGCAATCTGATAGCGCGAAATTCTGGGCTCGGCATTTGGTGCAGCAAGGGCTTCGGCGAGGCTAGCCGCCGACCAAGCCAAAGCCAGTGGCAAGTTTCTTATCTCGGGGTTGTCGGCACCCAAGCCTGTCTTAATTGCATCGCGAATCGAAGTGCTAACGCCGTTTGACACATTGATTGGCCGATTCAAACCCGAGCCATTGGCCATTGCCATCAGTGAGAGGTGAATTGCTTCGGCAAAGTTGGTGAACGAAGTGAATTCGTGCTTGGCAGAGCCTGATCCGGGCAGGTAGAGCTTGCCATTTCGAATGGCTCGCCGCACTCTAGGGCCAAGAGTTTGGTCGGTTGGGCCGATTAGTGCGTGCGGCCGCAAAATAACGAAGCCGCCCGAAGCCTGCTGGCTAACCAGCTTTTCGGTGGCAAACTTCGAGCGCGAATAGCTGTTTAGAAACCCGTATTCCCCGGTTGCGGCCGACTCCTCAACACAGATGCTCGGCCCGCGCAGATCGTAAACACTCGAGGTGCTCACGTGCACGAACGGCCCCCGCGTTAATCGAAGAGCGTTTTGGGTGATGGCAAGGTTCGCCTGCTCAAGTGCCCTGCTGTTACCATCGCGCGTGATGGCGGCGCAGTTGATAACCGCAGCTTGAGGGTCGAGCGTGCCCACAAACTCTTCGTTGAGGTCGTGCGCAATGTGTTCGACCCCAGAAATCTCCGGGTTGGTTCGCGACATACCAATCACCTCGTATCCGCGGGCGAGAAAATCTTCGGCTAAGAACCGGCCGAGGCTGCCGCTCACGCCGGTAATCACAACTTTTGTCATCGGGCACCCTCCATCGCAGTCGAACGCGTCATCAGCTGCCCGCCTCAAAAAGTTCGAGCGCCATCGCTTCGAGTTTGCGCATGTCTCGTTTTTGCCCACGCCCGCTCACCGGCATTTCACGAAGCACCTCGATGCGGTCGGGGTAGGACTGTTGGTCCATGTGCTTGGGCAATTCGCGCTTAACGCGTTCTATCAGCGCAGCCGCATCCCCGTTTTTCTCTGATGCCACCACATAGAGCACCACGCGATCGTCGCCGATTTCGTCGGGGGCCCCAACGATTACAGCGTCGGCTACACCCTCAATGGTGCAAAGCCCAGGTTCGTAGAGGCTCGGGTAGATGTTCATGTCGGCACGAATAAGCATGTTCTTTTTGCGACCGAGGAGCATCAGGCGGCCCTGCGCATCGAGATAGCCGAGGTCTCCGGTTGCGTGCCATTCGTTCGGCGGCTTTCCCAAATAGCCCTTCATGAGGCCAGCGCCACGAATCAGAATTTCCTTGTCGTCGGCAAAGCTGAACTCCACGCCGGGTACGGGTTTTCCTAGGATGTCGGCCTCGGTGTTCACCAGTTTCTCTTCGCCGGTAGCAATCGCAGCGGGCAAAATCTCGGTCATTCCATAAACACAAAGCGTTGTGACATTAGAGCCGACGACCGAATGGATGCGGTTGATGAGAGAAGGCAAAACCGGAGCACCGCCCATGCCAATGAGCTTTAGATTGCGCGCTGTCTCGGGCTGGTTTTCTAGCGCGCCGAGCAGTTTGATTACGTCGGTGGGCACGCCAAAGAATTTGTCGAAGCTCTGGGGGAGTTTCTTGCCTGGGATCATCCAGGTGACGCCGCGGCACATGGCCACCAAGCCAACAGTCATCGGCTCACAAAACAGGGTTTCGCCGGGTTTGAATCCGAAGGCTTCGGCCGTTGCATCGAAGCTCGCCGAAAGCGAAGAAATCGAATGCACCACGCCCTTTGGGTCGCCGGTGGTACCGCTGGTGAAGACCACGACCGCATCCGCGTTTGTGTCGAGGGTGGTGGAGTTAGCGTCATCGTCGCCAGCTTGAGCCACGGGCTCTAGAAACTCTTCGATTCGCCCTGAACCACTCGGATGCATCGGCAAGCGCGCCCCCGAAACAAAGTGTTTCGCCTCGCCGATAGATGCGTAATCAACCACGTTTAGCCTGATGAGTTTGCGTAGCCATTGCGATTTAGGGTTGCCAAGCAGGTAAAGCTTTGAGTCGGCGATTACCAGCTTCGGCTGCACCAGGTCGACTCGGCGATGGAAAGATTCAACGGCAGTAAATGGGTCGATAAAGGCGAGCCTCATGCCTGCCTTTAGAAGACCGAGTGCTACGGGCATGGTTCGGGGGCCGGGTTGCGCCAGAAACAAGAAGGTGTCGCCCTGTTTGAAGCCAAGTCGTCGGGCGTTGGCAGCCACGATCTCGATGTTGCTCCAGAGCTCAGCGAATGTGATGCTGTCTTCGCCCAGCGTTATTGCCGTCGACGAGCCATTGGCGGCACAGGCGTTTTCTAGTTTGGCTAAGAAGTTTGGCAAGAAATCACCAGCTCTCGGTAGCCGGCGGTGAGTGTGCCTCGCCGAATTACGGCCCGCTCTAGGCGAATCGGCTGTTGCTGATTTACCTTGATAAACATTTTTAGGTAGCTCTCGATTTCAAGCCCCGCCAACGGCAAGCCGATGCACATGTGCACGCCAGCCCCAAACCAAATGTGGCGATACTCCTTTGGCATCGTGCGACGCGGGTCGAAGTATCCGAGTCGCTGGCAGGCAAAGATCGTGGCCATCAGAATGCGGTCGCCCGGCTTCACTCGGCGCCCTTGCACCTCGAACGGAGCCTTCATCCCACGAAGCATTACCGGGGTTGGCACCGTAACGCGCAAACCTTCTTGCACCACGGCGTCTAGATCGCTGTCATCGTGCAGGTCGTTCAAGTAGTCGCTGCGAAGCAAAAGCGCCGTAAACCTCGGCAGGTGCGAAAGCACGGTTTCGGTGCCTGCGATAACCAACGCGGTAATCACCGAGGTCGTGTCTTGTTTCGAGAGCCCAAAACCTTTGAGCGTGTGAGGTATCGTGCCCGCTCGGTCTGAATCAAAAGCCTCATGGATGCTGCGGTGCAAATCGGCCAGCTCAACCTGAGCTATCGCAACCTGTTCGTCGCTCAGGCGTTTGGTGTTGAGTTTTATGAAACGCATCAGGCCTCGGGCGCGTTCCAGTTGCTCGAGCACCTCAAACTCCTCTGTGTTCTCGAGGTCGTAGCCGCTGAGGGTGCAAATTACTCGAGCCGCGGTGACTTCGATTGACTTCACGATGTCAACCGATTCGCCGCGCAGTAGCCTCGCGGCGAGGCGATCGGTTTCTTTGCTAACGGCGGCGCCGATGGCATCCTCGAGATATTTAGCGCTGAACATGGGCGTTAGTTTGCGTTTTAGGTCGAGGTGTTCTTCGCCCGACATGTTTAGAAGGCCGGGTCCGCGAAGCACAGGATTCCAAAGGTCGCTGGTGCCGCCGGGTGCAGTTTTACTAAAGTGTTCGCCGTCCATCAGAATCTGCCGCATCACCCCAGCGTCAGAAACCAGCAGTCCGAGGCCCGGCACCTTGAGAACTCGTGAAATGCGTGTGAGTAGGTAGAGTGCCGAGATTTCTAAAGGTCGAGAGTTGAACGAAACCCACCGGTCGGCGCGAGTGGCTCGTTTTGCCTTTGCAATGCTGAACTGGCTCATCGAATGTCGACATTCTGCGATGGGCGGTAGTGGTTTCGATACCAACGAATCGAAGCCATCAAACCCCAGTGCTTCACACGTCTTGCCGATACGGCCACGCGCATCTTGCGAAAGCGGGTGACTTCTAGGCCTTGGCCACGCACTGCGTTGACGAGGGCACGGTCTTCGTGAACATCCTCGATGCGGGTTCGTGGAAACCCGCCAACAGCTAAGTAGTCGGCCGCACGAATGGCGAGATTGTTGCCGCTGGTCATGATGTAGATGCCGCGCATGCCACGTTGGTAGTTTGATGGGCGAACCAAACCGAAGAGCATGGCCACCGTAGTTGCAAATCGCAGTAGCCAAAATTCAAAGAAACTAACTTCGCTTCTAATTGGAATGCTCAGGCCCGAAACCATGCTGAGTTGCGGTTGGCGGGTGAACTTTGCGCGAATTGCCCTGATCCAGTTTTCATCGGGCAGTGAATCGGCATCGGTTCTTGCCAGCAAACTGCAACCGACGGCAGCGGCAGCTCGCATTGCCGTGTCGGCGGCGGCCCCGGTGCC
>CANFPR010000097.1 GCA_947448975.1 Micrococcales bacterium
AACCCAAGAAGAAGATTTCGCGAGCAAACTTTTGCCCAACCTGGCGAGCGAGGTAAGCCGAACCGTAGCCGGCATCGAAAGAAGCCACATCGGCATCGGTCTGCTTGAACTTGGCATGCTCGGCACTGGCGATAGAAAGGTCGCAAACCACGTTTAGCGAGTGACCCCCGCCGGCAGCCCATCCTGGAACCAGTGCGATAACTACCTTGGGCATAAAACGAATGAGGCGTTGAACTTCGAGAATGTGGAGGCGGCCGTTTCGAGCAGGGTCGATGGTGCTGGCGTCATCGCCGTCGGCATACTTGTAGCCATCTTTGCCGCGCACGCGCTGGTCGCCACCGCTTGAGAAGGCCCAACCGCCATCTTTGGCAGAAGGCCCGTTGCCAGTCAGTAGCACAACACCAACGCGTGAATCCATGCGAGCGTGCTCGAGTGCCTGGTGCAGCTCATCGACGGTCTTTGGTCTGAAGGCGTTGCGCACCTCTGGGCGGTTAAACGCCACGCGCACCATGCCCAGAGTCATGTGCTTGTGATAGGTGATGTCGGTGAGTTCGCCGAAACCCGGCACCTCGTGCCAGACGGTCGAATCGAAAAGCTCCGAAACCTGATTTGCCATGCTCCTAGACTAACTAACGTGCACAACCCAACCAAAGCCGAGATTGGCAACGCGATTAGAGAATCGGCGCGCGTGGTTAGCGTTGGGCTGCGCACCAAGTTTCGCGGCGTAACTCAGCGCGAAGCACTTTTATTCGAGGGGCCAAACGGTTGGGCCGAATGGAACCCTTTCACCGAATACTCCGATACGGAAGCAAAGCTTTGGCTAGACACTGCGGTTGAGTTTGCATTTGGCGACCTGCCCGCGCTCCAGCGCACTCGCATCGGCATAAACGCGACCCTCGCTGCCGTTGCCCCCGAGGCGGTTGAGAAGGCACTTGCCCCGTTTGGCGAGTTTCGCACCGTAAAGATCAAGGTGGCCGAATCGGGCCAAGACCTAAACCAAGACCTGCAGCGGGTAATCAAGGTTTGGCAAACCTACCCCGAGGCGCGCATTCGCCTCGATGCCAATGGTGGTTACTCGGTCGACCAGGCCATTGCGATTGCCGGCATGATGCTCGAGAACGGCATCACCCTCGACTACTTTGAGCAGCCGTGCGCCACTGTGCCCGAACTCATTGAACTTCGCGAAAAACTTGTTCGCTACAGCGACCAGGTAAAAATCGCCGCGGATGAATCGGTGCGCAAAGCCAGCGACCCTCTAGCGGTTGCCCGTGCCGGAGCAGCCGACATCCTGGTGTTAAAAGCAGCCCCGCTTGGCGGCATTAACCGAGCCCTAGAGATTTCGAACGAAGCCGGTTTGCCGGCGGTGATCTCGAGCGCCATTGATACCTCGGTGGGAATCAGCATGGGCTTGCACCTCGCGGCTGCGCTACCAAACCTCGAGTATGACTGCGGGCTCGGAACGGCCGCGATGCTGATTGGCGATGTAACTCGCGAACCGCTGATTGCCAAGGATGGCTACCTAGATGTTCGACGCGTCGAGGTTGACGCCGACCGACTTCAGGTTTTTGCAGCCGAAGACCACCGATGCGACTGGTGGTTCGAGCGCCTAGAACGGTGCCTCGCGCTTTAAAGCCCGCTGTAAACGTGTAGCCCCTTGAAGAAGAGGTTGACGATGGTGAAGTTGAAGATGATGGCGGTGAAGCCAACCAGTGAAAGCCAGGCGGCACGCTTGCCGGTCCATCCGCGCGTTGAAGTGGCGTGAAAGTAACCAGCGTAGAGGGTCCAGATGATGAAGGTCCAGACCTCTTTGGTGTCCCAGCCCCAGTAGCGGTGCCAGGCACGTTGAGCCCAAATGGCGCCGGCAATGAGCGTGAACGACCAGAGCACTAGGCCAATCGAGTTGAAGCGAACCTGCAGACGCTCGAGGCGCTGCTGCTCAGGAAACGCTGCGAGCACGCGGCGGGCAAAGCCAACCACCTTGCTCTGAGACTTTTCGACATAAGCGGAAGTCTTGAGCAGGTAGGCAACCGAAAGGGCTGCTGCGATGTTGAAGAAGGCGGTTGCCAGCACGGCAACGGTGACGTGGATGACGAGCCAATAAGACTGCAGCGCTGGCATGAGAGTTTTGACCTGCACGTAGAAAATGTTGGTTGCGGTGCCGAGCACCAAGAGGGCAAACCCGGTTACGAAAGTGGCAATGATGCGAATGTCGCGCACCCGCCAAGCGAAAACGAAGATGGCAACCAGAATGAACGAACCCGAAACCGAGAACTCATACATGTTGGCCCAAGGCACTCGCGAGGCGGCGATGCCGCGGGTGACCACACCGATGCCGTGAACGAACACCGCTAGAACAAGCAGCCCGTAGCCGAACTTTTGCAGGTTAGCCGACTTAGCCGAGGCTGCTTTGTCTTCGCTGGCAATACTGGTGAGGTGCCACACGAACACCAAGAACGAAAGCGTATAGATCGCCATCGCGGCAAAAACCGCAACCAGCGATAGCTGCGCGAGCGGAAGGTTAAGCGAAACCGAGGTCACTTCTTTCGGCCTTTCTTTGGAGCGATTGCGGCGACAAAATCGTCGACAAGAGTTGGAAGGCGCGGGTCGTCGTTGTGCGCGAGTGCTGCAACCTCAAACCCGCCTTCAAACTTCCTCACCCAAACTCGGCGCCTCGGCACGGTTAGCGAGACTCCAAGCCCACCGAGCGCAAGCAGGGCGAAAAGTAGAATCCACAGTTCGGCCGGGTTGTATGCGATGTCGAGCGAGGCGTAGCGTTTGAGTCCATTGAAGGTGACCGAGCCAAGACCCTTAGGCAGTTTCACGGTTTGCCCGATCACCAGCTTGACGGCCTTGGTGCCCGACTTACCGCCGGCCACCTGGTTGAGGCCGTGGGTGTTGAGGCTAAACACGTTCTCGGGTGATCCATCGTTGAGGCCGAGGTCGCCGACGTAAAGGTTCATGCTCAAAAGTGGGTCGATTGGGTCTGGGTAGATCGAGGTGAACGCGCCCGTCTTGAGCTGCTGTTTAGTTGGGTAGAAAAAGGCGAGCACACCAAACTGCTTGGGCTTTGAGTCGGGAAGCTTGACCACACCGAGCGATGTGTAGTTGGCATCCTGTGGCAAAAAGACCACCGGCCCGCTAAACGAGATTTGCCCATCGGCATCGGTGAAGGTAATCACCGGTGCGTAGCCGTTGCCGGTTAGGTAGACATTGGCGCCAGGTAACTCGAGGGGCTCATTCACACGGATGACCGCGCTGCTGGCATTGGCATCGCCCGAGAGTTTGCTAGAGACGTAAGCCCTGAAGTCGAGCGGGGTGCCGATGTTGGTGCTGTTCTTTAGGTCGAACGAGACCTCAAACTTATCGAGCGCAACCGAGAACGGCTTGAGCTGTGTCTCGTCGAAGAAAACTCCGGGAGCAAACGAGTCGTACGAGGCGAGGTTGTTGACGAAAACTTCGCCCTCAACCAAAACGCGTTGACCGTTGTATGAGAAGCCGCCACCAATGCCGGCGGCGATGAGCACACCGATGAGAGCGAAGTGAAAGACGAGGTTTCCGGTTTCGCGCAAATAGCCGCGCTCGGCGCTGATCGAATCTTTGCGACGAACCAGGCGGTAGCCCTGCTCGGCGAGGGTTGCTTCGGCGGCGTCGAGGATGGCCTTGGTGGAGGCATCCGTGGCTGTTTTTTTATAGCCGGGAAAGCGCGTTAGCTTGGCTGGCACTTCGCCCGGTTGGCTTCGCATGGCTCGGTAGTGCACGCGTGTGCGCGGCACCACGCAACCGATTAGCGAAACGAAAAGCAGAATGTAGATGGCCGAGAACCAAACCGAAGAGTAGACGTCGAACAGTTGAAACCAGTCGAGAATCTTGGCAAGTTCGGGGTTGCCCTGAAAGTAGGTGGTTACGCCGTTGGGGTCGGCGCTGCGCTGCGGGTAAAGCGAGCCCGGAATGGCGGCGGCGGCGAGCAGCAAAAGCAAAA
The DNA here is from genome assembly GCA_947448975.1 of Micrococcales bacterium. GTDB lineage: Bacteria > Actinomycetota > Actinomycetes > Actinomycetales > Microbacteriaceae > Rhodoluna. The sequence continues at coordinate 3,980 of CANFPR010000097.1, forward strand.
TGAGTGCGGTTCGCATGCTGGTTAGTTGGCGCCAGGTCCAGCGCAACCAGCCGAGCAGCCCCAGCTCTGGCGAGTCTGGCGTGGTGTCTGGTTCAAAGGCTTCAGAGCGCTGGGACATAACCGCCGAACACCACCTGAAGGTAAGAAACCACTTGAGCCCATACACCGGTGAGCATCAACAAACCGAGCACCACTAAGAGCGCACCGCCGGCGAGATTAAAGGCACGGATGTGCTTCTTGACCCATGCCACCGAACTAGTTGCCCAACCGAAGCCGGCCGCAAGTAGCACGAAGGGAATACCGAGGCCGAGCGAATAGAGAATGCTGAGTGCCGCACCGCGACC
>CANFPR010000098.1 GCA_947448975.1 Micrococcales bacterium
AGGCCACCCAGCATGAGCACACCAATTAGGGCAACGGCGATTGGGCGCTTGCTTACGCCGCGACCCAACTTGGCCCAGAGTCCGGTTTCAGACTTGTTGACCTTGCCAACCTTCGGGCGAACTGGCCAGAAGATCCAGGTGCCGAAGTTGACCAGCAGCACCGGCAGCACGAAAAGAGCACCAACCATGGCAACCAGAACACCGGTTGCACAGGCAATGCCGAGAGCGCGGGTTCCTTGCAGGTCGGCGATTGCAAGCGTTGAAAGAGCGAGAATAACGGTTGCACCAGAGGCAAAGATCGCAGGCGCAGCACCAGACCAAGCCTTCTTCATGGCTTCACGCTTGTTCGATTCGGTGAACAGCTCTTCGCGGTAACGGCTAATGAGAAGCAATGCGTAGTCGGTTCCGGCACCGAAGACCAGCACCGAGAGAATGCCTGTTACGGAGCCATCCAGGTTTGTAATGCCAAACCAGCCGGTCACCTTGGTGGCGAGGTCGCCAGAGATGGCGTCGGCTGCACCAACGGTGAAAAGTGGAATTGCCCAGAGCACCGGCGAACGGTAGGTGATGAGAAGAAGGAGCATGACCACGAGAGCGGTGGTGCCTAGAAGCGTGAAGTTGGCGCCTTTGAATACGCCCGAAACGTCAACCAAGAAGGCTTCTGGCCCGGTGGTCGCGGTTTCTAGGCCGGCTGGCAACTCCGATGCGGCTTCGGCACGAAGTTCACTGATGCGAAGGTCGGCGAGCTGAACGGTGCTGCACTTTGCACGGGTTCCGTCTGCTGCAGCCTCAACTGTGGCGCAGAAATCCTCTTCGGTGATCTTGTTCATCGGAACGGTGATGACAGCGGTCGACTTGTCGTCGCTAACGGTTGCGCCTGGCACGACCTTTACCGTCTCGCCACCGATGGTCACTTCGATGCTGCTGAAGTCGGCAAACTTCTCGTTTGCTCCTCCGCTAACAGTGATAATCGGCTTAGCGCCCGGAGGGAACGGCGGAGTGAATGACTTCTCAACGCCCACTACCCAATCCTTTTGCGCCTGGGTCATGGCCTTGCCATCGATGGTTCGATAAACCACTACCGCCGCAGTGCCGTCTTGACCAGGCAAATTCTTAAGGGCTTCGTCAACCAGCACGGTCTCGTTGTCAGATGGAAGGCCAACGGTTGGTGCGGTCTCTGCCTTAGTGCTTGCCAACGGGCCCATGATTAGAACCACGAAGGCTAAAGCTGCAATGAAGATTGAGAGACCAGACCACAGTGACGATACGGCCTTGGCAAGAAATGATTTCACGAGAACCCCTTTGTGCAAACGGCTTGCAACTAACTGCAAACCTACCGTGATTGAACCATTCGAGTTGCTCCTTATTCCCATGCGACTAACAAGATTCTGGGCCTGAGGATTGCCCATCTTTGCCGTTAATTAGCGCTCGCGTGTAATCATTAGGCGAAGGAAAGAACCCATGAAAAAATCTGCAATTACTCCTGAACAGTTTTCATCTTTTACAGCTTCGCGCAGAAGCACTCGAGCCTTCTTGCAAACTCCGGTTGCGCCCGAGCTCATCGAGCAAATAATCACCGATGGCATGACCTCACCGAGCTGGTCGAATACGCGTCCGTTCTTGGTGGCTGTTGCCACCGACGAGGTAAAAGATCGCATAAGCGCCGAGTTTTTGAAGCGCTGGGAAGCCCTATCTGCGGCGCGCGTGGGCGGCCTGATTCCGAAGATTCGATTGGCTCTAACCCGCTACGGCCTGCCAACGAGCAACTACTCGATCACCAAACCTTACGAGCCCGACCTGATTCCACGCAGTCAGAAAGTTGGCCGTGACCTTTACGGCCTGCTCGGCATCAAGCGCGGCGATAAGGTTGCGCGCGACGCATCGTGGGCCGAAAACTACAAGTTCTTTGGCGCACCCGTTGAACTTTTTGTCTTCACCCACAAGAGCCTCGGCAAGTTCGCCGGATCAGATGCAGGGCTTTTCATGCAGAGCCTGATGCTCTCGGCTCACTCGCGTGGCCTTGGAACCTGCGCTCAAGGCGCAGTGGCCATTTGGGAAGACGTTATTCGCAAGGAATTCGATGTGCCCGCCCGCTATAGCCTGCTTTGCGGAATCGCAGTTGGTTACCCGAGCGATGCTGTGGTCAACACCTTCCAGGCCGAGCGCCTGCCGGCCAGCGCCATGACGGTGCCGCGAAAGAAGTAGAAGTAAATCTCTCTTTCACTACCTGATTTTTCTGAGGCTGAAGTCTGAGTTTTCGGCCACAACTTGCCCCGTGACACCTTGAGACGCCCCACCCGGATACTTGCGCGCCATGTAATAAACCGACCCATAGGTTGAGAGGTCGGTGTCTGGGTAAAAGGTCTCTTCGAGTACATCGGTTTTCATTTCCCAGGCCGTTAGGTACTCGATACCGTGACTAGCCACCACAACGGAATTTGCCGGAAGAGCAATCTCAGATACCAAGCTCTTGAAACTCGCATAGACCGAGTCGCTCAAAACTGGCCTCTTGGCCATTTCAACGAGAAAAAGCGACGAGACCACTGCCAGCGTGACTGCGGCAAGGATGGCAGCTTTGTGCCACTTGATCTGAGTCACTCGGAAAATGAGTATGAAACTCACCGCTAGTGGCGCAAACGCCAGCGCTGCAAGGCGATCCGACCAGTCGCTTCCGAGTGCTGGCGATGAGAGCGAAAAAGCCGTGACTAGAGACGCTATTGCAAGCGAAAGGTCGTTGTAAGTGAGGCTCTTGCGATTTCGATAGGTGAGCCATCCACCCAAAATTGACGCAACCTGGCAAAAGACAATAGTGAACATCATCACCGGCCAAGCTCGCCCTTGGATCAAAGCGAGAAAGGCTGGATTCTTGAAAACTACGTCGGCCGAGGTTGCAAAACCAATCAACCTCTCGAACCGCGCAGGCACTAGCCACCAGAGCAAAGCGAGAACCAGCGCGCCAGCACCGATGGAAACGCCTGATGCGGCCACCCAGAATTTGGGGCTTCTGTTGCGCAGCTGTAAAACGAGCCAAAGAAAACCGACGAGCAACCCCATCAAGAGAGTGCCAAAGTGCGAAAGCGCGAGCGCAACGTAGGCAACGGCAAGCCAAATGGAGGTGAAGCGAATCGAGTGATTCTCCCGGTTACTTAGCAACCAGGCGATGAAAAATACAAAAGGAATCGCAGCTGCATTCTTAATGAAATCGCCGGTGAAGAAAAACAATTGCACCGGAAACAAAAGAACGGCAAGTATCGCGATCGCTGGAGTGAATGGGCTTCTGGCACCACGAGTCATTAGGTACAACGGGATTGCAGAAAATGCCGGAAACACTGCGTCTGAAATTCTTACAGCAGTAGGAATGTCGCCTACCAACGCGGCTAATGCTGTTTGGCCATAGAAAACCAATGGGAGATCGTCGAAGGCCATGCCCTTGCCACCGAGCAGCGATCTAACCTGGACCCAGTAAAAAGCCCCGTCTAGACCTGGAAGTAGAGCGCCAGAAGTAAGGGCAAGCTTCGTTGCTATCGCGATGAGTGCGGCCGCAACGGCCAGAACTAGTCCTAGATTTCTGCGAAAAAATGTGACGAGGATGCTTAGCAACGATTATCCAATCTCGAATCCAACGCACTGGACTTTAGTCAAGTTTACGGGCGAGGGTGAGGCTAGACGATGTGCCTTGTTCGACAGCCCCGGCACTAGAGCGCAACCTGTAAAAAGAAAACCCACTCGTGGAGGAGTGGGTTTTCGTGGCTAGTGAGGGATTCGAACCCCCGAAGGCTGAGCCGGCTGATTTACAGTCAGATCCCTTTGGCCGCTTGGGTAACTAGCCTTGCCGCCCAGATGAACCGAACGAACTAGACAAGGATACAAGAACTTATCCCCAGTTGCGAACTGAGGGGTTGGGGAAACTGGATTCTGCAAGTAGATTTGTAAACCTATTCACCGTTTACAGAGATTTACAGGTTTTTACATGGTCGGCATTGAAGAAGTTGCAGAGCTAGCAGGGGTCTCTACTGCTACGGTCTCTCGCGCGCTTCGCGGCAAAGAGCACGTGAGCGAAAAAGCCCGCAAGAAGGTTCAAGCGGCAGCCAAAGAACTGGGCTACGTGGCTTCATCGTCGGCATCGACTCTGGCATCCGGTCGCACGATGAACATCGGTGTTGTACTCCCCTGGATTGACCGTTGGTTCTTCTCGGTGATTCTTGAATCGATTGAAACGGCCCTGATTGAACAGGGTTACGACCTCACTCTTTACAACTTGAGCGG
>CANFPR010000099.1 GCA_947448975.1 Micrococcales bacterium
CAAGCACTTCTTCGAGCACTACAAAGACCTCGAGCCTGGCAAGTGGGTCAAGGTTGGCGACTGGGAGGGCAAGGCTGTTGCAGAGCGCCTCATTGCCGAGTCAATCGAGCGTTTCAAGACCGAAGGTCACTAAAGCTTCACAAAAGAAAAGTCCCGTCGATTTCTCGGCGGGACTTTTTCTTTAAGCGTTTGCTTCGGGGCTAAACCCTCGGATGCTCGCGCTACTTGCTAATCGTTTTGAAGCCTGAGGTCTTAACCGCGGCGGTGTAACCGGCTTTGCTGCCGGTAACCTGCACCGTAATCTTCTTGCCCTTGTCGGCTGCGGTCAACTTATAGGTGGCCTTGGTTGCACCCTTGATGGCAACGCCATTGCGCAACCACTGGTAAGAGAGCTTCACGCCAGAGTCCCAGGTGCCGACCTTGGCCGTCAACGTCTGACCGGCCTTCGCGGTTCCGCTGATGGTCGGTGCCGGAGTTTTCGAAAGTGCGAGTGCAGTGATTACTATCGGTGCCGAAGTGAAGGTAGCCGACTCGTAACCCGTCTTGCTACCGACCACTCGAACCGTGATGTTCTTACCGACGTCGTCTGCGGTGGTCTTGTAGGTGCTGGCCGTTTGGTTAGCGATCAGGCCACCGTTGCGAATCCACTGGAAGGTGAAAGCCACACCCGAATCCCATTGGCCGGTGTTGGCAATGAGGATTGATCCCGATTTATTGGAACCTGTGATTGTTGGGGCAACGGCCTTAGAAAGAGTCGGCATTTGAATAACCACAGCAGTTGAGGTCATGGTTGCCGCTTTGTAGCCAGATTTTGATCCAGTGACGGCAACAGTGATGCTCTTGCCAAGGTCGGCTGAGGTGGTTGTGTAGGTAGCCCCGTTTGCCACGGCAATGCCTTGGCGCAGCCACTGGTAGGTGAGGGCAACTCCCGAATCCCAGGTGCCCGGCTTAGCGGTCAGCTTAGACCCGACGGTGTTGCCACCTTGGATGGTCGGAACCGGGGTTTTGCTTAGCGCCAAAAGGTTTTGGGTGCCGGTTGGGTTGGTGACATCGTAGAAGCCATCGTCTGGTGCGAAGTCAAAGGTGTCATCGGTGTGGTCGACCACATATGCATTGAGGCCAAAAGTGGCTGGCAGCTGCAAACAACTCGTGTCGATTTCGAAGCCAACATACTCTTCGCTGTCATCGGGGAATCCGTAGAAAACAGCTTCACAGCCCGAGTCGTCGGTGCTGGTGCCGGCGTAAATAGTTACGGTTTGGCCATCAGGCGAGAGCAGGTCGTAGCCACTCGGAATCCAGTAGTCTTCGGTACCGTCGCCGTTGGTATCGATTTCGATGTCTGCCCAGATGTCTTCGGTGAATGAGTCGTCGGCGACGACATCGTCGAAGGTTAGATAAATCTCAAGTTTGGTCGGGTCGTCATCGTAGCTGTTTACCTGCACGTCGACAATGTCTGAGATGCCAGCCGAATCGTATGGGTCGCTGAAATTTTGAAGCCCGACCTGCGCGGCGCTAGCGGGGAGTACCCCTGAAAAGACCAGAGTTACTCCGGCTGCAACGGCAGTTAAAAATTTGAGTGATTTGCGCATGTATGCCCCCTGTTTGAACCTGAGTTCATACTAGGCGCATCGGGCGACTAAGCGCTAGGGCGACCGCCGTAAGGGAACATTTCTCCCCATCGAATCCCTACGATTCGAACCGTTGCGCCTGCGTGAGGAGCTTCGAGCATCATGCCGCCACCCCAGAACATGACAACGTGATATTTGTCGCCATTAAAGGTGTTCGGCTCCTTGGTGTACCACATGAGATCGCCACGCTTAAGTTCCTTTAGAGGAATGAGCTTCTTGGCCGCTGCCATGGTGTTGAACTGGTTGGTTGCCGAGTGCGTGCCAATGTAGATTCCGGCAGCAGCGTACGCGCCCTTAGTGATACCCGAGCAATCCCAAACGCGCGGACCCATACCACCCAACACATAAGGCTCGCCGAGTTGTGCCTTAGCAAAGGCGAGCGCGGTTTCAACCTTGTCGGTGTCTGGGTCGCCGACGGTGTAAAGATCAGGTGCGGTGAAATCGGCAGAACCCTGTTGCTGAAGCTTTTCGTTCGCCAAACCCTCGGCGCGTTGGCGCTCGAGGTCGGCAGAGGTGTTTCGAAGCGATGCCAGCTGCGAATAGAAGGTTCGGTTCAGTGCCTTATTTTCGTTCACCTTGGCTTGAAGTGCATCGGCTACAGCCTGTGCCTCGGCAAAAGCATCGTGCGCCACTTTGGCCTTGCTGGCAAGTTCGGTTTTAGCCACCGAAAGTTGGTCGGTGAGCGACTGCGCAAACTGCTGCTTGGCTATCGACTTCTTATAAAGTTCGTCGCTCTGCTGAGCAACCTTTTCGCTGGCACCGAGTTGATATAGAAGATCATCGGCTGCCCCCGCATTTAGAAACAGATTCAACGATGTTCCACCCACGCCATCGCGATACATCTGAGCAGCGAGCTGACCTAGTTGGCGCTTAGCTTGGTCGGCTTCTGCGGTAGCGGCGTCAACCTGAGTTTGCAGAGCCTTCACCTTGGTGGTCATCGCGTCGACCGCATCCTGGGCCTGGTTAAATGCCTCAGCCTTAATCTGCGCCTCGGTTGTAAGCACCTCGGCTTGGGCCGATAAATCGGCCAAATAACTTTCGAGCTTGATGATCATGGCCTTTTTGGCGGCTACCTTGCGCTTGGCGGCGTCTACCTCGGCCTGGGTTGGGTAACTAGGCGTGGCCCAAGCCGGAACAATCACGGCCGTGCCAAAAATTAGGGCAAAAATGGTGGCCGCTGCAATGGCAAAACGGCGGCCGCGAGGCATCTGTGCAGCACTTTTTGCAGAAGTCATAGGTTAAAGGTAACGCTCGGGTTGCTAAATACCCAAGAAGGCAGGTAATCTTGGCTCTTGGTGCTTTCGAGTGCCACGCTTTTCGGCCCCATCGTTTAGAGGCCTAGGACACCGCCCTTTCACGGCGGCAGCACGGGTTCGAATCCCGTTGGGGTCACAAAGGCGTGGGCAAAGAAGCAACAAGGTCCTGTAGCGCAGTTGGTTAGCGCGCCGCCCTGTCACGGCGGAGGTCGCGGGTTCAAGTCCCGTCAGGATCGCTGGGTGCGTAAGCATCCATGGCTCTGTAGCTCAGTTGGTAGAGCGAACGACTGAAAATCGTTAGGTCCGCGGATCGATGCCGCGCGGAGCCACGAAAAGTCCCAGATCTCACGACTGGGGCTTTTTGCTTTAAGTTGAGATTGCAACTTTTTACATAAGGCAAAACGTCGAAAGGCTCACATGCTAACCATCGTGCTTGGCTTTGCCACGGCGCTGGTTTACGGGTTTGCCGATTTCTTTGGGGCCATTGCATCGAAGAAGATTGCCCCGGTTATTGTCACCTGCCTGTCGGGTGCCACCGGGCTTTTGTTTTTGTTTGCCCTCACGCCAATCTTTGGCGCAGCCGCCAACCCCGAGGCCATCGGATGGGGGATATGGGCGGGAGTTTGGTCGGCCTTTGCCATGACCTGTCTCTACGCATCACTCGCCATCGGCCCGATCTCGATACTGTCACCAGTTGGCGCGGTGGTTTCTGCCATCGTTCCGGCCATGGTCGGCTTTGCCCAGGGCGACCGATTTTCGTGGCTCGGCTGGGTTGCTATCGCTTTCATTCTTATTGCAGTGGTGCTGGTTGGTTTCGTGCCCGGCGAAGACGTTCGACTGCCCAGTGCCAAAGGTTTGTTGCTCGCGCTCGGTGCTGGCCTCGGCATCGGTGCTGTGTTGATTTGCTTGGATGCGGCGCCGCAAGACTCGGGTCTAACTCCGGTCATCTTGCTTCGAGCCGTGAGCGCATTGTTGCTCGGTGTGTATTTCATCGGCTCTCTGATTCTCGGCCGCGTCAAGCCGAGCCACCGAGTTTCACGAAAGTTCTGGTTTGCCCTACTGGGCGCTGGCCTTCTCGATTCATCGGCAAACGTCTTCTTCTTAATGGCTAGCCGCGCGGGCAGCCTCACCGTCGTGAGCGTGCTCACCGCGCTATACCCGCTGGGAACAATCATCCTTGCAAGGGTGTTCTTAAAAGAGAAGATTGCTAGAGTTCAGACTGTTGGGGTTTTGTTGGCCTTAGCGGCCAGCGCTCTGTTGGCAATCGCCTAAAGCATCAACCAAATCTTGTAACACCAAATCGAGCTCGAGGAGCACCAATGACCGCCCAGGCCACGCAAGTAATCAAAGAACGCAGCCGCTGGATTGCCCTG
>CANFPR010000100.1 GCA_947448975.1 Micrococcales bacterium
AGTGCGGTTGCAACTGGAGTAATCGCGGGGTTCGGCGTCGAGTCGTACATTCTCGCCCTAAAGGCGCTTGCCTAGAGTAAACTTGGCAAGGTTGACCGAAGTCGGGTCAAAAATCTTTCAAAACGAGTGAGGCACAACTGTGGCAACTTCAAACGACCTAAAGAACGGTCTAGTTCTAAACATCGATGGTCAGCTCTGGACCGTAATCGAATTCCAGCACGTTAAGCCGGGCAAGGGCCCCGCTTTCGTTCGCACGAAGCTAAAGAACGTTCTCAGCGGCAAGGTTGTCGACAAGACCTTCAACGCCGGTGTAAAAGTTGAGACCGCCAATGTTGACAAGCGCGATATGAGCTACCTCTATGCCGATGGTGAGAGCTTTGTGTTTATGGACAAAGACAACTACGACCAGGTGTCACTAACCGCCGAAGTAGTTGGAGACGCAGTCAACTACATGCTCGAGAACCAAGACGCCGTTGTTGCTATGTACGAAGGCAACCCAATCTACGTTGAACTTCCGCCGTCGGTTGTTCTTGAAGTCACTTACACTGAGCCTGGCCTACAGGGCGACCGCTCTTCGGGTGGCACCAAGCCAGCAACCGTAGAGACCGGCCTTCAGATTCAGGTTCCACTGTTCTTGGAGCAGGGCACTCGCGTGAAGATCGACACCCGCACCGGTGACTACCTCGGTCGCGTGAACGACTAAGTTGAGCTCTCGCACAAAATCGCGCAAACGAGCGATTGACGCAATTTTCGCCGCGGATGTTCGAGACTCGAGCCCGCTCGAAATGCTTCAAGAAACGCGCGTTCAAAACATCGATCGTCAAAATCAAGTAGAAATTTTTGCCTACGCGAACGACATCGTGGTTGGTGTAGCTGCTCACATCGACGAAATCGACGCCTACCTCGAGGCTTACAGCCAGGGATGGTCACTTGAGCGCATGCCGGCTCTAGACCGCACCATTATGCGAGTTGCCGTTTGGGAAATCATTTACAACGATGATGTGCCAGATGGAGTTGCCATCGACGAAGCGGTAGAACTAGCCAAAGAGTATTCAACCGACGATTCACCCTCGTTTATCAACGGTTTGCTTCACAAAGTATCAAGCACCAAACGCGCCCTGTAGCAACATTGGCAGGGGCACTGCTACAATCGACAAAACATCCTTTAAAGACCGTCCTGTGAGGCGGAGAAGGAGGTGGGCGTGTCTTCACGCACCGTTCTCAGCGCCAGCGACATCGATCGCGCGGTTACCCGCATTGCGCATGAAATTCTCGAATCCAACCACGGCGTTGCCAATTTGGTGATTCTCGGCATTCCAACTCGCGGCACTTTTCTAGCCAAACGAATCGTTGACGTCATTGCCAGAACCGAAGACATCGACCCGGCCGAGGTTCTCGGTCAGCTTGACATCACGATGTACCGCGACGACCTTTCAAACAATCCGACCCGAGCCGTAGGTCAGACCAACATTCCTTCGGGCGGGCTCGATTCGAAGGTTGTAGTGCTGGTTGACGACGTGCTCTTTAGCGGTCGAACCATCCGTGCCGCCCTAGACGCGCTAAACGACTACGGGCGTCCGAGTGCTGTGCGCCTGGCCGTTTTGATCGACCGAGGCCACCGAGAACTTCCGATTCGGGCCGACTTCGTTGGCAAGAACCTTCCCACTTCGAGCGTCGAGCGCATCCGTGTTCACCTTGCCGAAAGTGACGAGCAGAACCAGGTGGTGATTGAAGGTTGAAGAATCTACTCAGCGCATCTGAACTAAGCCGCGATGACATCGTGCGAATTCTCGACACCGCAAACGAAATGAGCGGAGTCAATGATCGTGAGATCAAGAAGCTGCCCACTTTGCGCGGAAAGACAGTGGTGAATCTGTTCTTTGAAGATTCAACCCGCACTCGCATCTCGTTTGAAGTTGCCGCAAAACGCCTCTCGGCCGATGTGATTAACTTTGCTGCCAAGGGTTCGTCTGTGAGCAAAGGTGAAAGCCTCAAAGACACTGCGCAAACGCTAGAGGCGATGGGTGCCGACGCCGTGGTGATTAGACATTACGCCTCGGGAGCGGCGCACACTCTCGCACACAGCGGCTGGATAAACGGTGCCATCGTGAACGCTGGTGACGGAACGCACGAACACCCGACTCAGGCCCTGCTAGACGCATACACCCTGCGCGAATCGGTGCACGGTCACGCTGCCCTTGGCAAAGGCCTAGACGGTCTGCGGGTTGCCATCGTTGGAGACATCGCGCATTCGCGTGTGGCGCGCTCCAACCTCACAATGCTGCAGGCACTCGGAGCCGAGGTTCACCTGATTGCCCCGGCTACTCTGCTGCCTGGCGCACTGGCGAGCAGAGCTTCAAGCTTTTCGTATTCACTAGACGAAAGCATTGCCTGCCATCACTTTGACGCCATCATGATGCTGCGCGTGCAAAGCGAACGCATGTCGGCATCTTTCTTCCCATCCGAACGTGAGTACTCAAAGATTTGGGGACTCAACGCCGAAAGACTTTCGCGTCTGGGAGAAAACACTCGAGTGATGCATCCCGGCCCAATGAACCGCGGTTTAGAGATCGACGCAACGTCGGCTGACTCAAAGAATTCGCTAGTGCTACGGCAAGTTGCCAACGGCGTAAGCGTGCGCATGGCAGTGCTTTACGAACTCATGGCCGGAGGAGCCCAATAATGAACGACTTCACCCTGATTAGCGCGACTCTGCCAAATGGCTCGGTAGCAAACATCGTTGTGTCAAACGGCTTTATCGCACACATTGGCGCAGAAGTGCGAGGCGAGCAAATTGACGCACAGGGTTTGGTAGCACTGCCAGGCTTCGTAGACCTGCACACTCACCTGCGCGAACCAGGATTTGAGCAGTCGGAAACGATTCTCACCGGCACCCGCGCTGCGGCACTTGGTGGATACACGGCAGTGCACGCAATGGCAAACACACACCCGGTGGCCGACACCGCAGGAGTAGTCGAGCAGGTTAAAACACTCGGCGATGAGGCCGGCTATGTTCAGGTGCAGCCAATCGGTGCAGTAACCGTTGGGTTAGAGGGTAAGCAGCTCGCTGAACTTGGCGCTATGGCGCAATCGAAGGCCCAGGTACGCGTATTCAGCGATGACGGAAAGTGCGTCTCAGATCCGGTGCTAATGCGCCGAGCACTCGCCTACGTAAAGTCTTTCGGGGGAGTGATCGCTCAGCACGCTCAAGAGCCTCGCCTCACCGAGAACAGCCAGATGCACGAAGGTGCCGTGTCTTCGGAGCTGGGTCTCGCCGGATGGCCAGCCGTAGCAGAAGAGTCAATCATTGCGAGAGATGTGTTGCTAGCCGAAGCGGTTGGCAGCCGTATTCACATCTGCCACCTTTCAACCGCGGGCTCAGTCGAGATTGTTCGCTGGGCTAAGCAGCGTGGCATCAACGTAACCGCCGAGGTAACTCCGCACCACCTTTTGCTCACCGATGAACTAGCTAGAGGTTACGACCCAGTGTTCAAGGTAAACCCACCGCTGCGCACTGCCGCCGATGTCATGGCTCTTCGCGAAGCGCTCGTAGATGGAACCATCGACATAGTGGCAACCGATCACGCGCCACACCCAACCGAGTCGAAAGACTGCGAGTGGGCAGCCGCGGCATTCGGAATGCTCGGCCTTGAAACCGCTGCTTCGATTGCGCAAGACGTGCTAATCGAATCTGGCGCGAGCAACTGGCAGCGCTTCGCCGATGTGATGTCTACCGTTCCCGCCTCGATTTCGGGCATCGAAGGGCAGGGTCAACCACTCGAAGTTGGCTCGGCTGCAAACATTGCACTGATCGACCCAAGTGCCAAGCGCACCATCCAAGATGGCGGGGCCAGCAAGAGCGACAACCAGCCCTACCGAGGTATGACGCTTCCCGGGGCAGTCATCCACACGATTTTTCGCGGCGTTTTCACCGTGCGCGATTCAAAGCTAAGCAGATAGGAAATCATGACCAAAGCAATCTTGGTTCTAGAAGACGGTCGCACCTTCACGGGTAAGCCTTATGGCGCGGCCGGCAAAACCCTCGGCGAAATTGTCTTTGCCACCGGAATGACCGGCTATCAGGAGACACTTACCGACCCGTCTTACGCAGGTCAGATCGTGGTGCAAACCGCCCCGCACATCGGCAACACGGGCGTTAACCACACCGATGAAGAGTCGGCACGTATTTGGGTCGAAGGCTACGTTGTGCGCGACGC
>CANFPR010000101.1 GCA_947448975.1 Micrococcales bacterium
TCAACCAATCTCATCGACTGGTCGGTGCAACCCCCGCTTAGCGAACCCGGACAGGGTTTCGGGCAGATGGAGGTATTCCAATTCGAGGTCGTCGACGGGGTTCCGGTTTTGCTCTTCTGCTGCGGTTGGCGCGAGCTTTCGGCTGAGCGTCTGGCCGAGTTTGGTGAACGCGACGCCACCTATTCGCTTGCCGTCTCGGCCGACCTCTCAAACATCGATTTCACCAAGGCGCAACCGTTTATGCATCCAATGGCCTACGCGGGCAGGATCGTCAAAGGCTCAGACGGTTGGTACTTCATCGGTTTCATAAACATCGAAGATGGAGAGTTTGTTGGTGAGCTTTGCGATGCAGTGCCGGTCACCGCAACGAAAGAGCTCGGCATAGTGCTTCGCTAGACCCGCAGTGTTGCAAACTCCGCAAAGACACCTGTAACCAAAAACGGTAAACACGGCTACAGGGCAGTGTCTTAGCCAATTCGTTACAAACTGCAAGCGTTTACAACTTTTCGGTAACGTTGCGTATTTTGGTGCTGTAAACGCTTGCGGATTGGTCTAGATTTCATTTCAGACGGCTTGGCACAAGCTCTGCCGTTTTCTTAGGAAAGGAAACCAAATGAAGAAAGGTATGCGCGCGGTAGCTGCACTTGCAGTTGCATCGCTAGCAACCCTCGGAATGGCTGCCTGTGCCCCATCAACCCCTGCCGGCGACGGTAAGGTAACCATCTTCGGTGGTTACGGTGAGGCTGACGCAGCTGCATTCCAGAAGTCACTGACCGAGTTCGGTGACGCAAACAACCTTGAGATCACCTTCACTTCTCTTGCATCGTTCGACAAGGACATCAAGGTAAAGATCGAAGCTGGCCAGGAGCCTGACATCGCACTTTGGCCACAGCCAGGCGGTCTAAAGGACCTCGCAGTTGACAACCTAGTTCCTCTAAAGGACGTCTACGACGTAACCAAGTCGACCGACACCCTCGTTCCAGGCTGGGACAAGCTCGCAGTTGTTGACGGAGACCTTTACGGCTTGCCAGTTTCGGCAAACATGAAGACCCTCGTGTTCTACAACCCAGCAGCATTCGCAGCTCACGGCTACACCGTTCCAACCACCGATGCAGAACTTGGTGCTCTTGAAGAGCAAATCAAGGCTGACGGCGCTGGTTACCCATGGTGTGCAGGTATCGAGTCTGGCGGCGCAACTGGTTGGGCATTCACCGACTGGATGGAACAGTACGTTCTTGACTACAACGGTTCAGATGTCTACTCTCAGTGGATCGCTGGCGACATCGACTTCGCTAGCCCAGAAGTTGCTAAGGCAGCCGACAAGGTTACCTCGCGTCTGCTTGCAGATGGCCAGGTTAACGGTGGCGGTGCCGGCATGGCAGCTGACGCATTCGGCAACACCGCTCCTCTCTTCGAAGAGGGTGGCAAGGCCAAGGGTCAGTGCTTCATGCTTCGTCAGGGCTCGTTCATTACTGGATTCTTCCCTAAGAACATCCAGGCTGAGCTAGCTGCTAACGACTACACCCACGCAGACGTATTCCCGCTACCAGCTCCAGAAGGCGCTCAGGCAGGTGTAATCGGTGGTGGTGACCTCGGTGCAGTATTCCAGGGTCACGTAGACGCAGACGTCGCAAAGGTTGCAGAGTTCATCTTCAGCGACAAGGTGCTAAACAACATGGTCTCGAACGGCGCAATCTCGCCTCACAAGACCTTCGACCCAGCACTTTACCCGAACGACCTCAACAAGAAGATCGGTGAAGCCATGGCTGCTGCTGCAGTATTCGGCTTCGACGGTTCTGACCAGATGCCAGCAGAAGTTAACGCTGAGTTCTGGGCAGCCGGCACCGACTACGTTGCAGGCCGTGTCACCTGGGATGAAGCTGCTGCGCGAATCGACGCAAAGTACTAAATCCTGCTGACACTCAGCAATGAGTTTCGCAAGTGATACTTCTGCCGGGGGAGAGATCCCCCGGCAGAAGTTTTCACCAGAACTGCAACACCGCTAATCTTCAATAACCGGAGCCCAAGGCTCTCGCATTAGTTTCAACTTCCAAAATTGGAGTACCCCATGGATCCACTTCTGAGCGATGTGCTCTTCGGAATCCTCGCCGTCATCTTAGGAACGGCCGCAACCCTAGGTCTCTACTGGCTTCTAGACAGGCTGGTACGTTTACTTCCTCTAAAGGTTCAAGACAAAATCAAGCCGCTCGGATTCTTGATTCCAGCCGCAACTCTCTTGATTCTCGTTCTTGTACTTCCACTTCTGCAGACCGTGGTCTGGTCGTTCATGGATGACAAGGTTAAAACCTTCGTCGGCCTCGAGAACTACATCACGCTGTTCACCTCTCCCGACTTTCTCAGCATCCTGCTGAACAACTTCCTGTGGATTCTTGTGGTTCCGGCAGTAACCGTTAGCCTCGGTGTGCTCTTTGCAAACCTGGGTAACCAGGTGGGCCCGACTCGCGAAAAGATTCTCAAGTCTTTGATCTTCATGCCGATGACGATCAGCTTCGTTTCGGCCTCTACCATCTGGGGTTACCTCTACACCAACCCAGCTCCGGGGCGCCCAAAGATCGGTCTACTCAGCGCAGTAGTCGAGTTCTTCGGAGGCACCCCGCAGAACTGGTTGCAAATCGACGACAACCGTCTCAACAGCTTTCTGCTCATGGCGGTAATCGTTTGGCTGCAGGTTGGTTACTCGATGGTCATCATTTCGGCCGGCATCAAGGCGGTTCCCGAAGAAACCATCGAAGCTGCTCGCATCGATGGAGCAAACGGACTTCAGGTTTTCTTCAGAATCGTTATTCCACAAATCTCGGCGACCATCATGTCGGTGTTCGTCACCGTTCTGATTCTGGTTATGAAGGTTTTCGACATCGTTTTGGCGATGACCGGCGGTAACTTCAACACCAACGTGCTTGCGTTTGAGTACTACAAGCAGTTCTTCGTCGATTCCAACCTCGGCCCTGCATCTGCTGTGGTCACCATTCTGCTGATCCTGATTGCGCCGCTCATGTGGCTACAAATCAGAACCGTTCGCCACCAGGAGAGCCTGCGATGAAAAACGTTTTGAACAAACTCTCCAAGTACAAGGTCGGCAGCACCATTGCCCTCACCTTGCTCACCGCAATCTGGTCGATTCCAACCGTTGGTCTTCTCATCACTTCGTTTAGAAGCCGCGACGTAGCAGACACTTCACCATGGTGGGATGCAATCTTCTCGCCAGTGAATCAGGCGTGGTCGCTCGATGCCTACAGCAACGCTCTTTCGAGCGGTGGAATGTTCAATGCCATGGTCAACACACTCGTGGTTACCATTCCATCGGTGATCTTGCCACTGTTGGTGGCAGCGAACGCCGCGTTTGCCTTTACTTTTCTCGAGTTCAAGGGTCGCGAAATCTATTTCGCCATCATCGTTGCCCTCATGATCATTCCGCTTCAGTCGGCATTGATTCCGGTGCTGCGTGCAATGGTGGCCTTCCAGAAGGCAACGCACATTCAGCTCACCGGAAACTTCCCAAGCGCTTGGCTAATCCACTGCTCGTTCGCGTTGCCACTGGCCATCTACATCTTGCGTAACTACATGCTTTCGCTGCCGGCATCGCTGATTGAGGCTGCCCGCGTCGATGGCGCCACCTGGTACCAGATCTTCTGGCGCTTGGTAATGCCAATGTCGGTTCCGGCCTTGGCCTCGTTCGCTATCTTCCAGTTCTTGTGGGTTTGGAACGACTACCTCATCGCCTTCATCTTTGTTGGTGAGCAGAAGGCCGTTATGACCTACCGCCTTTTGCGCTTGCTGGGGCAGTACGGCGACGGCTGGCTAGACGTTGCGGCTGGTTCGTTCATCTCGCTGATCGTTCCGCTCATCATCTTCTTCTCGCTTCAGCGTTACTTCGTGCGCGGTCTAACCGCAGGTGCCGTCAAGTAACATCGGTTCAAAGATGTGGCGTCGCTCTCGCGGGTGGCGCCATATTCTTTTTCGCCGGCTAACTGCATCGAACGGGTAGAATTTCATTTATTCACGGATGCGGTCGCCGACGACCCCCGTATCATCAACCGTTAGGGCCCATCTTGACTCCAACCGAACTCTCGGTCGCGATTGCACGCATTCTTGCGGCTTTGCAGCAGTCGGGTGCGCTCGGTGCCGGAGACCTTCCGAGCGAGGTAGTTGTTGAACGCCCAAAGAACCGCGAGCACGGCGA
>CANFPR010000102.1 GCA_947448975.1 Micrococcales bacterium
AGGCGGTGCGCCAGCGGCGCGTAGATTTCAAGCGTTTCTTGCGCCTTGCGTCTAGCCGATTCGGGTGAGACGAATCCCCAGGTTCTCGCATTGTGCAGTCGGTCGGCCAACTTGATAACCAAAACACGGATGTCTTTCGACATCGCAACCACCATTTTGCGAACCGTCTCCGCTTGCGCGGCGTCTCCAAACTTTACCTTGTCGAGTTTGGTTACACCGTCAACCAGCATGGCCACTTCTTCGCCGAAGTCGCGAGTGACCATGTCAAGTGAGTAGGCGGTGTCTTCAACAGTGTCGTGAAGCAGCGCGGCGGCAATTGTTATTGGGCCAATGCCAAGCTCCGCCAGAATCTGAGCAACGGCAAGCGGGTGAGTTATGTATGGCTCACCCGATTTTCTTACTTGGCCGGTGTGTGCCAGGTCTGCCGCGGCGAATGCGCGGTCAATGACGGTTAGGTCTGACTTTGGGTGGTTTGCCTTGACTGTCTTAATGAGTTCAGCGAGCTCATTGGAATAGACGGTGTTGCGTGAAAACAGCTTTGACAGGCCGCTACGAAGCGCTCCGATAGAACCGGTGGGTGTTGCGTCGGTCATAAAACCTCACTCAAGCAGATGGCCGCTTAGCCACCGAACTTTGTTTAGCGGTTTGCCAGAACCTTTTCGGCTGCCTTTGCATAAAGCGGTTCACCTTCGCGAAGGTGTGAGTAAACCGGGGCTGCAATAAAGATCGTCGAGTAGGTACCTACGATGATTCCGATAAACAGAGCCAACGAGATGTCCTTCAGGGTTCCGGCCCCCAAGAAAACCGAACCAATGAACAAGATGGCTGCAACCGGGAGAACGGCCACAATCGAAGTGTTGATTGAGCGAACCAACGTTTGGTTGATGGCTAGGTTCACGCGCTCAGCAAATGTAGCGGTTTCGCTGTGCTCAACTTCGAAGGTGTTCTCTCGAATCTTGTCGAAAACCACCACTGTGTCGTAGAGCGAATAACCAAGGATGGTCAAGAAACCGATAACCGCCGCAGGAGTCACCTCGAAGCCCAAGGCTCCATAAACTCCAGCGGTAACAATAAGGTCGTGTAGCAGAGCTAGAACCGCCGCCATAGACATCTTGATTGTTCTGAAGTAGAGAGCCATCAAGATTGCAGCTAGCACAACGAACCAAATCAGACCAGTGATCGCCTTGCCGGTGATTTCTTGCCCCCAAGATGGGCCGATAAAGCTGCTCGAAACAGCACTCGACTCAACTTTGTAGGCAGAAGCGAGACCGGTACGAATGCTTTCTGCCTGCACGTCGGTGAGCTTTTCGGTTTGAATTCGCAGGTCGTTTGCACCGATGGTGGTGATTACTGGCTGCGCGCTCGGAAGCACCTTGTGCACGGCATCTTCGGCGAGTTGGTTTCCGAGGGTGGCTGCGGAGCTCACGCGGAACTCGCTACCGCCACGGAATTCAATACCGAATGAGAATCCACGGGCCAAAGGAAGAATCACAGAAAGTGCCACGATGATGGCAGCTACCATGTACCAAATCTTGCGCTTGCCGATGAAGTCGAATGACTTCTCTCCGCTGTAGAGCGAGTTTCCTAGATCTGAAAAACGACCCATGATTACTGTCCCTTCTGGGTGTCGTTGGTAGCCGCGGCTTTGCGTTCAGCAATGCTCTGGCGACGCGCGGCTTCACGAGAACTCTTTGAAGCCTTGGTGTCTGCAACACCCTCGGCAACCCTGAACTGTCCTCTTCCGATATATCCGGCTGAAGTTTGAATCTGGAAGCCAGACCACTTGTGTCCGCTCGAGAAGAACTTGGTATTTGCAAGTACCTGCAAAAGCGGGTGAGTAAACAGCGCAACAACAACTAGGTCAACGATGGTCGTTAGCCCCAGGGTGAAAGCGAAGCCTCGAACGTTTCCTACGGTCAGCAAGTACAGAGTTACTGCAGCCAGCAGGCTCACGCCGTCTGAAACGATGATGGTTCGAACTGCACGGCGCCAGCCCGATTCAACTGCGGCTGATAGTGGTCGGCCTTCACGAAGCTCATCGCGCACACGTTCGAAGTAAACGATGAACGAGTCGGCTGTAATACCGATAGCCACGATCAAACCCGCCACGCCTGAGAGCGAAAGACGGTAGCCCTGTCGCCAAGACAGAATCGCAATCACTAGGTAGGTAAGTGTTGCCGCCACAATCAGCGATCCAATGGTCACGATTGCAAGACCGCGGTACTGGAACAGAGAGTAGATCACAACGAGAAGTAAGCCGATCGCGCCAGCGATCAGACCGTTGGTGAGCTGAGAGCTACCGAGAGTTGCTGAGATGTTCTCTTGGCTCTGAACCTCGAAGCTAATCGGTAGTGAGCCGTACTTCAACTGGTCAGAAAGCGCCTTGGCGTCGGTCTGGCTGAAGTTACCGGTGATCTCGGCAGAACCGTTTGTGATCACAGCGTTCGTCGATGGCGCGGTGATGACGTAACCGTCGATCGTGACTGCGAACTGGTTGTAAGGCTGAGTCAGCGGGAACAGGCGTTTGGTTACAGCGCCAAACTTCTCTGCACCTGTCGAGGTGAAGCTCAATGAAACGGCCCACTCGTTTAGAGATGCGCCGGTTGACGAGCTGCGTGTTCCTGCCTGTGCGTCTGAGATGTCGGTACCGGCAAGCTCTACTGGCCCAAGGATGTACTTGGTTAGTCCATCGCGGTCACAAGTAACCAGCGGTGCAGCAGGGTCGTCGATCTGACCCGGCTCTCTAAAGTTTGCAACGGTGCTGGTTGCCGAAGAGCGGCAAGACAGGTTGTCGTACTTTTTTTGCACGGCGGCTGAAACCCAGTTGAGGTCGCTTGGGCTGGTTGGTTTAGCGTTGCTGGTTGCAATTGGTGCAGAGCTAGCTGCTGGAGTTGGGCTTGGTGACGCAGAGGTGTCTCCGCCCACTGCGGTGTTGGTAGCCAAGGATGTTGCTAAAACAGGGCGGAACTCTAGAAGTGCGCTCGCCTTGATTAGCTTCAAGGTTGCCTCGTCTGGCTTGCCAGGAATTGCAACTACGATTGCCGCGTTTGCTGCCTCACCCTGTGTGGTGATTTGCGCTTCACTAACACCGGTGGCGTCTACACGCTGACGAATAATGGCAACGGCCTGATCGAGCTGACCCTGAGTGGCCGCCTTACCTTCGCCGAGGTTTGGGGTGAGGATGATCTGGGTGCCACCCTGAAGGTCAAGTGCTAAACCAGGGGTAAAACTAGCTGGCGCGCCCGATGCCTGTGCTCCCCCGATCAATGCAGCAAGTGCAATGATCAGCAGAAAAAAGTACGTAAGTCTCTTGCGCGAGCTCTTAACGAGTCCGTTGTCAGACATGACTATTTAGCCTTCTTTGCAGCAGCAGCGGCCGGCTTCTTTACTGCAGGCTTGGCGGCAGGCTTTGCAGCGGCCTTAGCAGGTGTGGTCTTCTTAGCGGCAACGACCTTCACGGCAGGAGAGTTCTCTTCTGCAGACTTGGTAACGCGAGCAATGGCTCCGCGAGCTACTTCTAAAGTGGAGGTGCCCGATTTGACCACAATACGGTCGTCGGCGATGGCCTCGATGGTTCCGTAGATTCCTGAACCCAACATAACCTCAGCGCCAATGGCAAGTTTTTCGGCTAGCGCAGCTGCCTGCTTCTTGCGGTTACGGCTGGAGTTCCACATCAGCAATGCCATGAAACCAACCATGACGATGAGAAAAAGGGTATTGGAGTCCATTTTGTTCCTTACTTTAGGCCGTCTTTAGATGGCGCACACTTGTTCGATTATAGGTTCTAAAGACCCGCTAGAAGGTCTCCTGCGCCGTTTACGCCGAGATGTATGGCAGCCGCGGGAGTTGCCTGTCGACCACGAGTGGTTCGATTTATCAGGCCGAGCCTAATTAGGTAGGGCTCCACCACCTCTTCGATGGTGTCGCGCTCTTCGCCAATGGCTACGGCGAGCGTGCCTAACCCAACCGGTCTGCCCGCGAACTTGTTGACCAGCATATCTAGGATGCTTCGATCCATGCGGTCGAGGCCGAGCTCGTCGATGTCGTAAACCTTGAGCGCCGCAATCGCAATATCGTTCGTGATTGGTCCGGTCGAGTGCACCAGGGCGTAGTCGCGTACGCGCTTCAAAAGTCGATTTGCGATACGCGGTGTGCCG
>CANFPR010000103.1 GCA_947448975.1 Micrococcales bacterium
CCAAGCGCTTGCCGGGTGCACCGGCGGCTAGCAGAACCGCCGCAGCTGATGCTGCTTGCCCGAGGCAGACCGTCTGAATCTGTGGGCGAATGTACTGCATGGTGTCGTAGATGGCAGTCATCGCGGTGAACGAACCACCCGGTGAGTTGATGTACATGGTGATGTCGCGGTCTGGGTCTTGAGACTCCAAAACCAACAGCTGAGCCATGATGTCGTCGGCCGAAGCATCGTCAACCTGCACACCCAAGAAGACAATGCGGTCTTCGAATAGCTTGTTGTAAGGGTCTTGACGCTTGTAACCGTAAGAGGTGCGCTCTTCGAAGGTTGGAAGAATGTAGCGAGCCTCGGGGCTCTTGAAGATCTCGTTCATGGTTTCTTTCCGCCTCTACTTAGCGCCAACACCGGTGACGCCGGTTGCGTATTCCTGAATGTGGTCGATAAAGCCGTATTCGAGCGCTTCAGCAGCCGTAAACCAGCGGTCGCGGTCTCCGTCTTCCATGATTTGCTCAACGGTCTTGCCGGTTTGAGCGGCAGTGAGAGTAGCCAACTGCTTCTTCATCGAAAGAATGAGTTCGGCTTGAGTCTGAATGTCGCTCGCGGTTCCACCGAAACCACCGTGCGGCTGGTGCAATAGAACCCGAGTGTTTGGAGTTGCATAACGCTTGCCCTTGGTGCCCGATGAAAGCAAGAACTGCCCCATCGATGCGCACATGCCAATACCGACGGTAACAACATCATTTGGCACGTACTGCATGGTGTCGTAGATGGCCATTCCTGCGGTGATCGAACCACCAGGTGAGTTGATGTAGAGGTAAATGTCTTTAGTCGAATCTTGGGCGGCAAGCATCAGCATCTTCGCGCAGATTTCGTTGGCGTTGTCGTCGCGCACCTCACTGCCAAGCCAAATAATGCGATCTTTGAGCAAGCGCTCGAAGATGCTCTGTGGAAGTCTAAATTCTTCGGCCATGGGTTAGGGCTCCTATTTCTTGACGTTGCTAGACCAAGATACTTCGCTAGCGTGGCGTTAAACAGCGCTGTTCGCCTATGGCGGAGAGCGTGTCACGTTAAGGCAAACGGCCCAAACACTAGGTTCGGGCCGTTTGAAAAATCTAACGACTAGTCGTGGTCGTGACCGGTGTGGTCTTCGCCCGCTTCTGCATCGGTCTTAAAGAATTCGGTTAGGTCAACCTTGTTGCCCTTGCCATCAACGATGTCGGCCGACTCGAGCACGATGGTGAGTGCCTTGCGTCGTGCAACTTCGGCAACGAAAACAGGAATCTGACCGTTCTGGTCGACGATCTTGATGAATTCGTTGATGTCCATGCCGTAGCTCTGTGCAGCCTGGATTAGGTACTGAATGAGCTCCTGCTCGCTTACCTTCACCTCTTGGGCTTCGGCGATTGCGTCTAGAAGCATCTGAAGCTTGAATGAGCGAGTGCTCTGTTCAAGAACTTCTTTGCGGTGTTCGCCATCTTCTAGGCGGCCTTCGCCTTCGAGGTGACGGTGCACGTCTGCCTCAATGAGTTCGTCTGAGGCCGGAACGTCAACCATCTCGAGCAGTTTGTCGCTGATTAGGTCGCGAGCCTGAATGCCCTGGTTGTATGACTTAGAACGAGCAATCTGCGCCTCAATGCCAGCGCGAAGCTCTTTAACTGTGTCGAATTCGCTGTAAAGCTTGGCAAACTCGTCGTTTAGCTCCGGAAGCTCGCGCTCCTTGACAGCCTTCAAAGTTACCGAAACCTGAGCCTTTTGACCGGCTAGGTCGCCGCCAACCAAAGTGGAAACAAAGGTGGTTGATTCGCCAGCGGTAAGAGTGTCAAGTGCGTCATCGATGCCATCGAGCAGGTTGCCCGAGCCGATTTCGTAAGAGATGTTCTCTGCGGTGTCGATAACCTTGCCGTCAATTTCGGCCTGAAGGTCGATGCTGGTGAAATCTCCGTGCTTGGCTGCGCGGTCAACCTGCTTTAGCGAACCGAAGCGTGCGCGCAGTGAGTCGAGCTCCGCGTCGATCTCGATTGGTGCAACCTTGATTTCGTCAACCTTGACCTTGAGAGCTTCGAACTTTGGAAGCTTTAGTTCTGGTCGTGCTTCAACCTCGATCTCGATAACGAGATCGCCTTCGAAGGTTTGGTTGTCTGGGGTAGCAGTGATGTCTACTGCTGGCTGGCTCAGAGGGCGAACCTTGTGCTCTTCTAGAGCCTCACGGTAGAACGAGTCGATTCCGTCGTTGATGGCGTGAGCCAAGATAGCAGGGCGACCGACGCGCTTCTCAAGAAGGGTTGGTGGAACCTTTCCCTTGCGGAAGCCCGGAATCTGAACGTCTTCAGCGATGTGCTCGTAAGCGTGTTCGATGCTTGGACGAAGATCTTCTGCCGAGGCAGTGATGCTGATCTTTACGCGAGTTGGCTTAATGCGTTCAATAGTGGACTTCAAGGATTCATCTCCAATTGGTGGCCCGAAAGGGCTTTAATGCGGTTGAAGGCAATAACTGGTCGGGGTGACAGGACTCGAACCTGCGATATCCTGCTCCCAAAGCAGGCGCGCTAGCCACTACGCTACACCCCGGTGGTAAATCCGGACTTTGTTCTCAAACTCCGAACAACCTCCGCAAGTCTATCCCATAGAATGGACTAGTCGTAACGCTTTGAGTTTGAAAAAACTTAATACTTGCGGATGTAGCTCAATGGTAGAGCCTCAGTCTTCCAAACTGATGGTGCGGGTTCGATTCCCGTCATCCGCTCCAAGACCCCGAGAAATCGGGGTTTTTCTTTTATCGTGGGCAGTTGCTCAGAGCTGGCAGGTTGCACACCAATACAACTTTCGAGCCGCCATCAACTCGATCCTTATCAGGGAGCCACAGCGCCTGCACGGCTGACCTTCGCGCTTATAAACAAAATTGCGGTCTTCTTTGCTGGGATTCTTGCCGAGCAAGTTATCGCGAGTGATCATGAAACCCGTCTTCACTCCAACTCTCATCAGTTTCACCGAGTCAACCCAAAGCGCTTCAACCTGTTCATGCGTGAGCGCTGACCCCGGAGTGTGTGGCTCGATGC
Organism: Micrococcales bacterium; assembly: GCA_947448975.1. Taxonomy (GTDB): domain Bacteria; phylum Actinomycetota; class Actinomycetes; order Actinomycetales; family Microbacteriaceae; genus Rhodoluna. Next base: position 3,054 of record CANFPR010000103.1, read on the forward strand.
CGGCGCGAAACAAAAGTTCTGCTCGGTAAACGTTGCCGATACCGCTAATCACGTCTTGGTTCATAAGTAGCAACCCAATGGCGCTGGGCGACTTGAGAACGCGCTCAGTAAATCTCTGCGATTCGGCCTTTTTGGGGTTTGGGTTTAGCGGGTCTGGGCCAAGGCGCTGCATCACGCTCAATGCGGTGTCGTGATCGGTGACCTCGCAGACCGTCGGACCACGAAGATCGACAAAGACGTTTGAGTATGCAAATCGCGCACGCACCTGCCCCACGATTTCTGGCACTTCGGTGGATTCATGAAACTGCCATTTGCCATAAATGCCCAGATGAATGCGCAACGTTAGGTCGTTCTCGAATTCGAGAAACATTTGTTTTCCAACTGCAGTAACTCGGCGTAATCGCCGACCAGATACGGCAGCGGCATCGTTGGCAAAGCGGCCCTGGGGTGATGTTACAGTCAGTGGCTTGCCGGCGAAGTGCGCGTTCAAACTATCGGCGATGCGATGAACAATGTGCCCCTCGGGCATCGATGCCTCTCGTAACTAAAGGATTTCGCCAGTTTGCTCGTAGGCAGCGATTTTGCCGATTCGGCGCTGGTGGCGTTCGTCGTGGCTAAAAGGTTCGGCAATGAAAGCTCGAATCAATTCGAGCACCTCGCTTTGATCGTGCTGTCTAGCACCGACAGCAATTACGTTGGCGTCGTTGTGTCCCCGGGCCAGTTTTGCCGTGTCGAGGTTCCACGCAAGCGCTGCTCGAATTCCATGAACCTTATTGGCCGCGATCTGTTCGCCATTGCCCGAACCACCCAGAACAATTCCAAGTGCTGCAACTCCAGCTTTCTGGTCACGAACCACAGCAAGAGCCGCGTTGATGCAGAAGCTCGGGTAGTCATCTAGGGGGTCGTAGCTGGTTGGCCCGTGATCAAAGACCTCGTGACCCTCGGCTGATAGTTGCTCAACTAGAAACTGGCTCAGGTCAAGCCCGGCGTGGTCGGTTGCAATGTGAATTCGCACTGGTTACTTCTTTTCAGACTTCTTTTGGTTAGCGGTTGACTTTGACTTGGTCTTGACGTTCTGAAC
>CANFPR010000104.1 GCA_947448975.1 Micrococcales bacterium
ACGTATTTGAACGTGCCGGCGAGGTCACGGTACTCGCGAAAAAGCGCTAACTCGGCTTCGCGGTCGTAATCTTCGAATTCGTTCTCGTCCATCGAAATAAAGTCTAAACCCTGTGTCGTGGGCTATAAATCTGCTTGCACACCAGCGTTGGTATCACTCGATGAGCCCGCAAGAATCTTGGTTAGCCAGGTTACGCGGTGCACTGAACTCGGCCCGAGGCTCCGTACGGCCTCGATGTGAGCTGCCGACGCATAGCCCTTGTGCCCTTCAAGCAAATAGCCGGGATGCTCAACGCCAAGCCTCACCATCAGGTGGTCGCGCTCGACCTTTGCTACAACCGCCGCAGCCGAAACCAGCGCGCAATCGCGGTCGGCTTTTTCGCGAACGACCACCGACACTCCCCCGGCTTCAGCGCCTAACCAGTTGTGACTTCCATCGAGGATGATCGTTGCCCCATCGTGTGCGATCTCGGCTCGAAGTTGAGCGCTCTCCAGTAACTCGCTCAACCCTCGCGAAGCGCTTTTGCTGAGTGCCGCAATAATGCCAAACTGGTCAATTTCGCTAGCCTCAACCATGCCAACTGCCGATGCCGTGAGCCATGAAGATATCGGCTCGATAAGAGCTTCGCGTTGTTTCTCGCTGAGCATTTTAGAGTCACGGAGTGCGGGAGGAAAAGCATCAAGCGACTTTGTGCGGGTATCGATTAGAGCCACTCCAACGGCAACCGGACCAGCGATGGCGCCACGCCCAACCTCATCGATTCCAATCAGAAATCGAGAGCCCTGAGCCGCGAGTGAGCGCTCTAGGTCAGTTGTTGGGGACGTCTTTGAAGACATTTGGATAGTTGTCTAGCCAGCTCCACCGGTCGAACGGCCATGACAGCGCGAATGCTCGGCCAACGACGGCATCTTTGGGTACAAACCCCTTGCCCGGCAGCGTGCGGTGATAACGGGAGTCTTCAGAATTTGAACGGTTATCGCCCATCACCCAAAAAGAGTTAGCCGGAACAACAACGTCGAATTTTAGGTCGCTAGGGTTAGCGCCGTCGATCACATAAGGTTCGGTAATCGACTTGCCGTTGATTTGAAGTTTGCCTTTGGCATCGCAGCAGACCACGTGGTCGCCACCGACACCAATAACGCGCTTAACCAAGTGCTGGCTCGAGTCTGGCGCGGTTAGCCCAAAGATAGACAGAAACCACTCGCCCGTAGCCACAAAGCCGTTGGTTGGAGTTTCGGTTGGGTTGCTGTAGAGCCAGCCGCCCGGGTCGGTAAACACCACGACGTCGCCACGATTTAGCCCAATGAGGTCTGGAACCAACTCGTTCACGATGATGCGGTCGTCGATTTGGAGAGTATCCATCATCGAGCCGGATGGAATGAAGAATGAGCGAATCAAGAATGTTTTGATCAGCAAAGACAAGATCAGCGCAGCTCCGACAATCGTGAGAATGTCAATAAAAAAAGCCGCAATCGGGTTTCGCTTGGCTTTGCGCAGCATCTTTGCAACAATGCTGTTGCTCTCAGGTCGCTTTCGACGACCCTTGCTGTGCATTTCTTGAGACTCGCTCATAGCCTCAGGCTAACCAGTGTTTGGTGGTTAACGGACTAGGCGTTGTCGCGCTTTTCGCGAATCTTGGCCTTCTTGCCACGAAGTTCGCGTAGGTAGTAAAGCTTGGCGCGACGTACGTCACCGCGGCTTACTAGTTCGATCTTGTCTAGCACTGGTGAGTGCACTGGGAAGGTACGCTCAACGCCTACCTGGAAAGAAATCTTACGAACGGTGAAGGTCTCGCGAACGCCGTGACCTGAGCGACGAATAACTACGCCCTGGAAGATCTGAACACGGCTGCGGTTACCTTCGACGATGTTTACGTGAACCTTAACGTTGTCACCAACGCGGAACGCTGGGATGTCGCTTTTTAGGCTCTTTGCATCTACTGAATCGAGGATGTGCATTTTGAATCACTCTCTGTTCTCGCGCGCAGGTCAAAAACATTTTTATTGTTCGTTTTGGATCGTTGTTGGCAGCTCCCCTGCGGCAGAACGTTACGAGGGCCAAGCAACCTCTCTATTCTGCCAGAGAGATTAGTCTTCGAGCAAGTCTGGGCGCACTTTCTTAGTGCGTTCCACCTGTTGCTCGCGGCGCCATTTCGCAATAAGCGCGTGATTTCCCGATAGCAAAACCTCTGGAACGTCGAGCCCGCGCCACGAGGCGGGCTTTGTGTACGACGGGTACTCAAGCAAACCGTCTGAGTGTGACTCCTCCACGAGACTCTCTGCATTGCCGATTACGCCTGGAATTAGACGGGCTATCGCTTCAATCATGGCGATTGCTGCAACTTCGCCACCGTTTAGAACGTAGTCGCCGAGACTAACCAGGCGCACCTTCGATTTGGTCTGCGCATATTCAACCACTCGCTGGTCGATGCCTTCGTAGCGCCCGCAGGCGAAAACCAAATGTTTCGCATTGGCCAGCTCGTATGCGGTGGCCTGCTTAAATAGCTCGCCGGCCGGAGAAGTAAAAATCACAATGGTTTCACCATCATCGCCAAGTACCTCGTCGAGCGCTTCACCCCACGGTTCTGGTTTCATGAGCATTCCGGCACCGCCACCGTAAGGCGAGTCATCCACGGTCTTGTGTTTGTCGTGGGTGTGGTCTCTGAGGTCGTGCACACGGATGTCTAGCAAGTTGTTTTCGCGCGCCTTGCCAAGTAGCGACAGCTCGAGTGCGTCGAAGTACTGGGGAAATATAGTGATCGCGTCGATACGCATGGCTCTAGATTATTCGCTGGTTTCTTGAGCGGCAGCTGCTGCTGCTGCTTCGTCTTCGATCTCTTCGAAGAGTCCGAGTGGGGGTGTAACCACCACGATGCCAGCTTCGATGTCTACCGAAGGCACGATTGCCTTGACGAAAGGAACCAAAACTTCGGCGGAGCCGGTGTTAACCGCGAGCAGATCTTGAGCAGGAAAGTGCTCGACACGGATGACGGTGCCAACCTTTACGCCGTCGCGCAAAACGCTAAGACCAACCAGTTGGTGGTCATACCAGGCGTCTTCTTCGACCGGGAGAGATTGAACATCGGTGTCGATCAGAAGAATCGCGCGAATCAATGATTCGGCCGCGTCGCGGTCGTCGACATCCTTGAAGAAAATGACTGGGGCTTGGTTGTACCAACGGAGTTCGTTGACTGTGAGGCTTTTGCCAAACCAAGGGGAAGTTTCAGGAACCTGAAGTTTTAGAACAGCTCCCGGAACGAAACGCTCGTTGGGGCTGTCGGTGTAAAGCTCTAGCTTTATTGCGCCTTTAAGGCCGTGGGCCTTCAGCAACCGGCCCACACGGAGCTCGGTTTGATTAGAAATCGGTCTCTACCAGTTCGACTCGAACTCGCTTGCCATCGGCAAGTGCGCTGACCAATGCGCGTAGTGCTTTAGCGGTGCGGCCGTTGCGCCCGATCACTCTTCCCAGGTCGTCTGGGTGAACGTGAACCTCGAGGAGGTCTCCACGTGAAGTGGAGCGTTCAGTAACAGAAGCGTCGTCCGGGTGGTCGACGATTCCTTTAACAAGGTGTTCGAGCGCAGCGGCTAGCACGACTACTAAGCCTCTTCTGCTGGTGCTTCTGCTTCTGCAGCAGGAGCTTCTTCAGCAACTACTTCGGCGGCGGCCTCTTCGGCTGCAACCTCGGCCTCGGCTGCTGGAGCCTCAACCTCAACTGCTGCTTCTTCGACTGCGGCGTCTGCAGCAGGTGCCTCTTCGGCTACAACTTCGGCCTCGGCTGCTGGAGCCTCAACCTCAACTGCTGCCTCGTCGGCTACAACTTCTTCAACAACCTCAGCGGCTGGAGCTTCTTCGGCGACAGCCTCAACGACTGGAGCCTTCTTCTCTACCTTTGGAAGTAGAACAGCCTTCTTTGCGCCGTCGACGACGAACGCAGGCTTGGCTTCTTTGACCTGAACCATGTTCTTGGCCTTCTCGCCCTTCGATGCCTGGTAGTCACCGGTTAGCTTTAGGAGCGCGGTAACCTGCTCGGTTGGCTGTGCGCCAACGCTTAGCCAGTACTGAGCGCGCTCAGAGTTAACTTCGATGAACGAAGGGTTCTCGGTTGGGATGTAACGACCGATCTCTTCGAT
>CANFPR010000105.1 GCA_947448975.1 Micrococcales bacterium
AAGACCTCGGATGGTACGTGGTCGACAATCTTCCACCGCAAATGCTCGCCCCGGTCAGCGACCTATTCACCCTGAGCAAGAATCCAGCCGGTCGCCTAGCCGTTGTTATCGACGTGCGCGGTGGCGAACTGTTCGGAGAGTTTATGACTCACGTCGAAGCACTTCGAGCCCGCGAGGTATCTTTGCGAGTTCTGTTTCTCGAAGCATCCGACTCGGCGCTGGTAAAGCGCTTCGAATCGGTGCGCAGGCCGCATCCACTTCAGGGCGACGGCACGCTTCTCGACGGCATTACCGCAGAGCGCACCATGCTTGCCGAAGTTCGTGGGCAGGCAGACGTCATCGTCGATACATCCGAGTTAAACATTCACCAGCTCTCGAGCCGCATCGGCGAAGAATTCCGTGCCGAAACCACGGCCAAGTTGTCGGTGACCATCGAATCTTTCGGTTTCAAACACGGCATCCCCGTTGACGCCGACCAGGTTGCCGACGTTCGTTTTCTGCCTAACCCGTTTTGGAATGAAGAGCTCAGGCCATTCAACGGCCAAGACGAGCCAGTGGCTGACTACGTTCTCAGCCAGCCGGGTGCGCAAGAGTTTGCGGATCACTATGTGGCTGCCATTCGCGTAGCATTACGTGGCTACATGAAGGAAAATAAGCGCTACGCAACAATCGCAATCGGATGCACCGGAGGAAAGCACCGGTCGGTTGCAATCTCTAGAAAAGTTGCTGAGATGCTCTCTGACGTGGAAGATATCGCTATCCACCTGAAGCATCGAGACATTGGTAAGGAATGACCGTGGCGTTAACTGCCGAAGTAAAAGACGAACTTGCGAGAATCGAAATCTCGAAGAAGGCTCTTCGCAATGCCGAATTGGCCACGATTCTTCGTTTCTCAGGCGGTCTACACCTGATCTCTGGCCACGTGGTGATCGAAGCCGAGCTCGATAACGCGCAGATTGCACGCAGAGTTACCAAAGACTTAATCGAGCTTTACGGAATCAAGAGCGAATTGGCCATGATTTCGGCTGGTGGAATCAGACGAAGCACCAAGTATGTTCTTCGAGTCGCCCAGCAGGGTGAGCTGCTCGCTCGTCAAACCGGATTGCTCGATACCCGCGGTCGCCCAGTTCGCGGCCTTCCAGCTGCGCTGGTTGCCGGTTCAATCGAAGAGGCTCAAGCCATATGGCGCGGCGCTTTTCTTGCCCACGGTTCACTTACTGACCCCGGTCGATCGGCCGCTCTAGAGATCACCGCACCCGGAAACGAAGCCGCGATGGCTCTGGTTGGTGTTGCACGTCGCCTCAACGTGGTGGCGAAGGCTCGCGAAGTCAGGGGAGTACACCGAGTCGTGGTTCGCGAAGGCGACGCCATAGCCGCGATGCTTACCCACATGGGCTCGCACACTCAGGTTCTTCGCTGGGAAGAAATGCGTCTGCGCCGTGAGGTAAGAGCCACCGCAAACCGACTCGCCAACTTCGACGACGCCAACTTGCGACGTAGCGCTCAAGCCGCTGTGGCAGCGGGTGCGCGCGTAGCACGAGCACTTGAGATTCTCGGCGACGACATTCCAGACCATCTCTCTTACGCCGGAAAGCTTCGCCTCGAGCACAAGCAGGCGAGCCTCGACGAGCTGGGCCACCTGGCCAACCCGCCGATGACCAAGGATGCCATCGCAGGACGCATCCGTCGACTCCTGGCCATGGCCGACAAGCGAGCCGAAGAACTGGGCATTCCGCTCACCGACGCATTCTTACCCGACGACGCGGAATAACCCGTAACTCACCAGACTTTCAACAACAAAGCAAGGAGCACAAAATGAGCAAGTACACCCTTCCAGACCTCAGCTACGACTACGGAGCCCTCGAGCCAAACATCTCGGGTCGCATCATGGAGCTTCACCACGACAAGCACCACCTCGCCTACGTAAACGGCGCAAACAGCGCCCTCGACCTTTTGGCCGAAGCTCGCGAGAAGAACGACCTCACCTGGGTCAACAAACTTCAGAAAGACCTCGCCTTCAACCTTGCTGGTCACGTCAACCACACCGTGTTTTGGCGCAACCTATCGCCAGAGGGCGGCGACAAGCCGGTGGGCGAGCTGGCAGCGGCCATCGACGAGTTCTTTGGTTCATACGATGGTTTCCGTGCACACTTCACTGCTTCGGCACTCGGCATTCAGGGCAGCGGTTGGTCGATCTTGGCCTGGGATGTCTTAGGCGAAAAGCTAATCATCGAGCAGCTCTATGACCACCAGGGAAACCTCGCGCCAGCGAGCATCCCGCTACTCATGCTCGACATGTGGGAGCACGCGTTCTACCTCGACTACCAGAACGTAAAAGCCGAGTACGTAAAGGCCTTCTGGAACATCGTTTCGTGGCCAGACGTGATGGCTCGTTTCGAGGCTGCTCGCAGCAAAACGGCTGGTCTGCTGCTAGTCTGATAGTGACCTTTTGCTCCCAACGGCGCGTAGCAAAACTTATATAAAAACGCAGTTAAAAATGCGTCGTTTGCGGCGCTCGACCCAATTGGGAGATATCTGATGGCTACTCGTGTTGGCATTAACGGCTTTGGCCGTATTGGACGCAACTACCTTCGTGCGGAGCTTGCAAAGGGCACCGACCTTGAAATCGTTGCTGTAAACGACCTAAGCGACCCAGCGTCGCTCGCTCACCTTCTAAAGTACGACTCAGTAACCGGTCGTCTTCCTCAAGAAGTAACCGTTGATGGTCAGAACATCATCGTTGGCGGCAACGTCATCAAGGTTCTAGCCGAGCGTGACCCAGCAAACCTCGGATGGGGCGACCTAGGCGTAGACATCGTCATCGAGTCAACCGGCCGCTTCACCGACGCAGAGTCTGCCCGCAAGCACATCGAAGCCGGCGCCAAGAAGGTAATCATCTCGGCTCCAGCTACCGGTGAAGACGCCACCTTCGTTATCGGTGTAAACGAGCACCTTTACGACCCAGCGAACCACCACATCATCTCGAACGCCTCTTGCACCACCAACTGCTTGGCGCCTCTAGCCAAGGTGTTCAACGACACCTTCGGTATCGAGAACGGTCTTATGACCACCATTCACGCTTACACCGCCGACCAGAACCTCCAGGATGGCCCTCACGGCGACCTTCGTCGTGCACGTGCGGCAGCGATCAACATCGTGCCTTCGTCAACCGGTGCTGCCAAGGCAATCGGTCTGGTTCTTCCAGAACTAAAGGGCAAGCTAGATGGCTTTGCACTTCGCGTTCCAGTTCCAACCGGCTCGATCACCGACCTTACTCTCGTGTCAAAGCGTGCAGTAACCATCGAAGAGATCAAGGCCGCCTACAAGGCTGCTGCGGCTTCTGGCCCGCTAAAGGGAATCCTTAAGTACAACGAAGACCCAATCGTTTCGAGCGACATCGTTACCGACCCTCACTCGTCGATCTTCGATGCCGACCTAACCAAGGTAATCGGCGGCACCACCGTAAAGATCTCGTCTTGGTACGACAACGAGTGGGGTTACTCAAACCGCCTCGTCGAACTTACCGAGCTAGTTGCCTCGAAGCTCTAAGCCTTCGAACAACTAAACAGACAACGAAAGCGAATCAGTGCGCAAGCTCTCTGAGATTCAATCCCTAGATGGCAAGCGTGTCATCATCCGCTGCGACCTAAACGTTCCGCTTGACGGAACCCGCATTACCGATGACGGTCGCATCGTTGCCTCTGTTCCAACCATCAAATACCTCGTCGATCAAGGTGCGAAGGTCATTGTGATCTCGCACCTTGGTCGCCCAGAGGGCGCTCCCGAGGCTAAGTACTCTCTCGAACCGGCTGCAATTCGCCTCGGTGAACTACTAGGTCAGCCAGTCTTCTTTGCCAGCGACACCGTAGGCAGCGAAGCAAAGGGCGCCGTCAAGGCACTCGATAACGGGGGAGTAGTGGTTCTTGAGAACCTACGCTTCAACCCGGGTGAAACCTCAAAAGACGAAACTGAACGTCGCGACTTCGCCAGCAAACTAGCCGAATACGCGGACCTCTTCGTGAGTGACGGCTTCGGAGTGGTGCACCGCAAGCAAGCATCCGTGTACGAACTCGCTCAACTGTTGCCATCTTGCGCAGGTTTCTTGATCGAAAAAGAACTCGAAGT
>CANFPR010000106.1 GCA_947448975.1 Micrococcales bacterium
AAGATGTCGTCACGGTGCGGTTCACCGGTTAGGGCGTTGGCCTTAACCTCGGCAACCAGTTTGGCAACGAAGGCCTCGCGAACATCGCGGTGAACCAAAACGCGGGTTGCTGCAGTGCAGTCTTGGCCGGCGTTGAAGAAACCGGCTGCGACGATGGTGGCTGCCGCACGGTCTAGGTCGGCGTCGGCAAAAACAAGCACAGGCGCTTTACCGCCAAGTTCGAGGTGAACGCGCTTGACGTCTGAGGCTGCGCTCTTGGCAACCTCCATGCCCGCACGCACCGAACCGGTGATGGAAACCATCTGAGGAGTCGGATGTTCAACAAGTGCACGACCAGTGTTTCGGTCTCCGGTGATCACATTGAATACGCCCTTAGGCAAGAACTCGGATGCAATCTCGGCAAGCAGCAGCGTCGAAGCCGGTGTGGTGTCTGAAGGCTTGAGCACAATGCTGTTACCCGCAGCAAGTGCCGGAGCGAACTTCCAGGTGGCCATGTTCAGCGGGTAGTTCCAAGGAGTAACCTGGCCGATTACACCGATGGGTTCGCGGCGAATCGACGAGGTGTGCGAGCTCGAGTACTCGGCCGTGGCTCGGCCTTCAAGGTTTCTGGCGGCACCGGCGAAGAAGCGAATCTGATCAACCGAAACTAGAATCTCGTAGTCAACGAGGGTTGAACGCGGTTTTCCGGTGTTCTCGCTTTCAACGTCGGCGGCTTCTTCGGCACGGGCCTCTAGAGCGTCGGCAATGCGAAACAAGGCCAGCTGACGATCCTTCGGCGTTGTGTTTGCCCAAACACCGAATGCCTGGTCTGCGGCTTTGTACGCAGCATCAACGTCAGCTTGGTTTGAAACCGGGGATGTCGCGTAAACCTGACCGGTTGACGGGTTGATGATGTCGAGGGTTTCACCACTCTTGGAATCAACGAATTCTCCGTTGATGAAGTTTTGCAGCTTTCGAACCGACATGTTCACTCCTCTTTGAGTTGGGCAAAGGGCTTTGCCCGCCATCGTTTAGCGTTTTCAGCCTAATAGATGCAAGTTTACAACTGCACTTGTAAGGAATTCGAAGCAAAAAAGGCTCAAATAATCACAAATCAGTTGCGAAACGCCTAAATGAGCCCCAAAAGGTAACCTAAATGGCATTTTTAGTGCGAGAATCGAACCATGAGCCGCACCCCAAGAGCAAAATCCGCTCCCCTCGATGAAACCGCTAAGTCGATCATCCAGCAGTTGCAGTCAGACGGCCGCCGCTCATATTCCGACATTGGCAAAGCCATTGGCCTCAGTGAAGCCGCGGTGCGCCAGCGTGTGCAAAAACTAACCGACTCGGGCATCCTGCAAATTGTGGCTGTCACCGACCCGCTACAAATGGGATTCAATCGCCAGGCCATGATCGGCATTCGCACCAACGGCGATAGCCGAGGGCTCGTCGAGAAGCTCACCGAAATGCGTGAGATTGATTACGTGGTTCTAACCGCGGGAAGTTTTGACATTTTGGTTGAAGTAGTTTGTGAAGACGATGACGAACTCATCGAGCTACTTCATTCGAAGATCCGGACACTGCCCGGAGTGGTTGAGACAGAGACATTTGTCTATCTCAAACTGCACAAGCAGCTCTACAACTGGGGAACGCGATGATGCGCCCCCAGAAAAACAAACAAAGTAAAGAGTGATATTCATGGACGCCCAGGAGAGCAAGCAAGCCGACCGAAGCACCCCAATCCGCGACGCCCGCAGGGCCGGTCAGGAACCAACCGTGAAGATGTTGGAGCACGCTGCAAGACAGAACGTGTTTATGCACTTCACCCGTCACAGCCAGTTTGATGAGAGCCCCATCCCAATCATCACGAAGGCTGAAGGTCACCACTTTTGGGACCAAAATGGCAAGAAATATTTCGATGGAATTTCATCGCTGTTCTCGGTAAACATCGGTCACGGACGTGAGCGCCTAGCCGAAGCCGCAGCAAAGCAGATGAAGAAGCTCGACTACTTCCCTATCTGGTCGAACTTGCACGCACCCGCCATTGAACTTTCGGAGCGAATTCTTTCTTACGCCCCGAAGTCTTTGAGCCGCGTGTTCTACACAACCGGTGGTGGCGAGGCCAACGAAACCGCTTGGAAGCTAGCCAAGCAGTACTTCAAGATGACCGGTAAGCCACTAAAGCACAAAGTTATCTCGCGCATGACCGCCTACCACGGCACATCGCACGGAGCGCTTTCGCTAACCGGCATCGCCTCGATGAAGAAGCAATTCGAACCTTTGGTGCCAAGCACATTCCGCGTGCCAAATACCAACTGGTACCGCGCACAAGACGACTTCGCCAACGAAGAGGAGTTTGGTCTTTGGGCCGCTAACCGAGTTGAAGAAATGATTCTGTTTGAAGACCCAGACACCGTGGCTGCCTTCATCCTTGAACCAGTTCAGAACTCGGGTGGTTGCTTCACCGCACCTAAGTCTTACTTCAAGCGAGTTCGTGAAATCTGCGACCAGTACGACGTTCTACTGATTGCCGACGAAACCATCGACGGCTTTGGACGCATCGGCACCATGTTTGCTTCGGAGCTGTACGAATTCGAACCAGACATGCTGGTTTGCGCCAAGGGAATCACCTCGGCCTACCAGCCTCTGGGCGCACTGATGGTTGCCGAAAAGCTTTTCGAGCCGTTCAAGAAGGGTACCGCGATCTTCCCTCACGGATACACGTTCGCCGGTCACCCGGTGGCATGTGCCGTGGCTCTCGAGAACCTCGACATCTTTGAAGAAGAAGACCTGGTTGGCAATGTTCGACGCAACGCGCCGGCCTTCAAGTCGACTCTCGACAAGCTCAAGGATCTTCCTATCGTTGGTGACGTTCGCGGAGAAGGTTACTTCTACGCAATCGAGCTAGTGAAAGACAAGACCACTCGCGAAACCTTCAACGACGCCGAGTCTGAGAAGCTGCTTCGCGGATTCCTGTCTACCGACCTCTACAACGCCGGCCTCTACTGTCGTTCAGACGACCGTGGCGACCCCGTAGTGCAGTTGGCCCCGCCACTGACCATCGGTCAGAGCGAGTTCGACTGGCTTGAGCAGACCCTGCGCTCATCATTAGATAAGGCATGGGACCTGTTCTAAAAAATTCAACACGGATGCCCCGACAAACCTCGCGGTTTGTCGGGGTTTTCACTTATGAACATGTTTCAGACATGAAATCTGAGCCTTCGCGAGAAAGGTAATCTAGCCACATGAATGTTCCCGATTTCGACGCCTGCGTTTCGTTTGAAAGCCCCGTTGGCAACGTAAACCTTTACTCCAACAACGACAAAGTTGTGTTTTTGACCATGGGCGACAAAGCGGTCTCTGATTGGGGTAAATCCAAGGTGCTTGCCCAGGCGAAAAAGCAGCTGGTCGACTACTTCAAAGGCAAGAACAAGGTTCTTGACTTTCCGGTGTCATACAAGGGCACCGCATTTCAGGAGGCCGTTTGGAGGGAAATTGCTCGACTCACCTGGGGCGAAACCACAACCTATGCCGAGATTGCCGAAGCCATTGGAAATCCAAAAGCCGTTCGCGCCGTTGGCGGAGCAGTCGGCTCAAATCCCGTGCCTCTTGTAGTTGGCTGCCACCGAGTGCTCGGCGCTTCGAAGAAAATCACGGGATACTCGGGCGGCGACGGCATTCCAACCAAGAAGTGGCTGCTCGCTCACGAAGCAATCGAATACCGAGACTAAATGACGGTTCGGGTTCACGACGACGGGCTAGCTCGCTGCGGCTGGCTCAATGACGATTCACTTTATGTGAGTTATCACGACACCGAATGGGGCAACCCGCTGGCCGGCGATAACGCCATGTTCGAACGTCTGTCGCTCGAAGGATTCCAAGCGGGGCTTTCGTGGCTCACCATACTGAAACGTCGCGAAGGCTTTCGATCTGCTTTCGCCGGCTTTGAAATATCGAAGGTCGCCGAATTTCGCGCCGCCGACGTAGATCGGCTTCTTGTTGACGAAGGCATAATCAGGCACCGAGGCAAAATCGAGGCAACGGTAAACAACGCGAGAATCGCACTTGAGCTTGAAGGTGGGTTAGAGCGTTTCGTACTTGGCTTTAAACCAACCGAAAACCGCCGCGGGCTCAC
>CANFPR010000107.1 GCA_947448975.1 Micrococcales bacterium
CCTTTCTGGAGGGAATTCGCCGAACGGTGCACCCTACCCTTTGTGATCTGGGGCGTTGGCCTGTGCAGCCTCGATGCTTCAGACGAACCGACCTTCGTTTCACCAAATGCCGCGAGCGCAGTTTTCGAGCGTGCCCTCGCCGTGAACGTTCGAGATGAACTTACCGCCGACACATATGGCTCGGGCGTGCGTGACCAAATCAGCATCACAGCATGCCCAACCATCTTTTACCTGCGCTCATTCAGGGTTGCGCCCACGAAAGACGCGGTTACCTTGGTGGCACACCCAGGTTTGATTAGCGACGATATGCACGAGGCTGCCGAAAAGATGCTGCGCGACCGCGGGCTCAAGGTATCAAAGACGCTAAACGTGCAAACCGAAGCCGAGGGCATCGACGACATCATCTACGACTACTACTGCGAGAGCTCCCTAATCGTGACCTCGCGTCTACACGGTGCGATCATCGCCTATGGCCTCGGGCTTCCTTACATTGCCCTCGCCGGCGACGAGAAGCTGCGCGAGTTCCATCGAATCTTCGGTGGCGGTTGGCTAGCAGACGACGTCGCTGGGCTCAACGAGGTGCTCGACAGCGCTGAATTTGCTTTTGCGCTACCTGGCGTCGAGCCCACTAAGCCCGACCTAACCGCTGTTACAAATTTTGGAAATTTGGCCTCGGCGTTGCTCGATAAAGCGCAAAACAAGTAGAGTTTTCTAAAGCGTTGTAAACGCTTGCAGTTTCTACTTGGAGGATTCGATGTCTGGTGCCAGCATCCTGGTTTACGCCGAACGCGTCGGCGGAAACCTTGGCGAGATCGAAAAATTACTCGCCGGCCCGCTAGCCGATTTCAACGGTGTTCACGTGCTGCCGTTCTTTCACCCTTACGACGGCGACGACGCCGGTTTTGACCCCATCGACCACACCATCGTCGACCCTCGCCTAGGCAACTGGGCCGACTTCAAGCGCATCTCGCAAACTCACGAACTCACCGCCGACCTAATCGTGAACCACGCTTCGTACCTCTCGCCAGAGTTCATCGACTGGCAAGCCAAGGGCGATGCATCGGAGTTTGCCGGCATGTTTCTCACCATGGATGTCGTCTTTCCAAACGGTGCCACCGAAGAGGGAATCACCTCGTTCTACCGCCCACGCCCAGGTCTTCCGTTTACGGCATACGAAGTTGACGGCAAGCGACGCCTGGTGTGGACCACCTTTATGCCTAGCCAAGTCGACATCGACATTAAGCACCCAGCGGGCCAGGCCTACCTAGTTCGAATTCTCGAAGCGCTGAAGAGCGGCGGAGTAAAGGTTGTTCGCCTCGACGCGGTGGGTTACGCCGTAAAGACTCCCGGAACCGACTCATTCATGACCGCCGAGACCCTAGAGTTCGTCAAAGAAATCGGCGAGCTAATTCACAGCTACGACATGCGCGTGCTGGTTGAGGTTCACGCCCACTACACACAGCAGCTCGAGATTGCGCCTCTGGTAGACCTCATCTACGACTTCCAAACCGCTCCGCTTTTGCTGCACTCGTTCTTCACCGGAACGGTCGATCGTCTCGACAACTGGTTCAAGATTCGCCCGCACAACTGCCTAAACGTGCTCGACACTCACGACGGCTACGGCGTAATCGACGGCGGGCCAATCAACGGCCGCCCTGGTTTGATTACCCAGGATGAAATGGCTTTCATCTTCGAGCGTGCAGCCGAGAACACCAGCGGCCACTCGCAAATCGCCAGCGTTGTGCCTCAGTGGTTTAACCTGCCACATCAGATCAACGCGACGCTGCCGAACATCCTTGCTAACGACACCGCCTACGTTGCCAGCCGCGCCGTTCAGTTCTTCTTGCCAGGTGAACCTCAGGTTTACTACGTTGGGCTCTTTAATGGCATGGATGACCAGCAGCTGTTTGCTCGCACCGGTCAGGGTCGCGACGTAAACCGCCACAACTACACGCCAGCCGAAATCGCGCAGGCCCTCCAACAGCCGGTGACCCAAGCCATTGTGGCACTCGCTCGCATTCGCAACCACAACGCCTTCAACGGTGAGTTCACCTGGCTGGTTACCGGGCCGAGCACAATCACTTTGGCTTGGCAAAACGGTAGCGACAGCGCGACTCTCGAGGTGAACACCTCTATCGAAAACCCGAGTTTCACCATTCAGGTTCGAAGCGCCGACGGCACCTCGAAGCGCGTTTCTGGAGTTCACGAGCTCGCTGGCTTCTAGGGCTTGCCAGAGCCTTTCGGGTAGGGTTGAGAACGACTAAAACTGCTACCCGATAGAGGTTCAAGTGCGCGATTTTCTAACCCGAGCCGTTAGATATGTTCTAAAACGAGGCAAGGTTCGCCGCTACACACTAAAGATCAACGAGTTCAGTGAAAAGCTGCTGCTTCAAACCGAAGATGAGCTGAGCGCTCAGCTCGTAAAGCGCCTTGAGCACGGCAAGCCACTCGACGAAATTTTGGTTGGCCACGTTCGCGCCAGCTACCCAAAGGGCAACCGCGTTGCCGCTCGTTCGGCACTGCAGCGCATCTACGACGCGCCTTCCACGCGCACTCTCGGCGCTATTGGCTTCGGCACCTTTCTAGCCACCGATGGCCTTCACGAATCGGCCCTCGGCTTCTTTCGCGAAGCCGGCATCGACCGCGTTAAAGAAGTAGCCCCTTTCGAATACTTCGACTCCCTGGTTCAGGTTGAGGGCGACACCGCCCTGGCAGAAGTTGAGGCGTTGCTTGCCACCGACTCGATTTCGGCCTCATTCAGAGCCACGCTCATCCGTGTAGCAATCAAGCACCAGCACATCTCGCAGGTTCGCAAGTGGGTGGCCGGCTTAGACACCCCGGTAAACCGCGCGGCACTCAACGAAGTTGAGCGCACCGAACTCGACTGGTGGGTTCGCATGCTCGCCGACGACGGCAGCAACACCAAGAACATTGCCAACACCGTCAACTTCGCGGTGATGGACTACAAGATGCTCGACTACCAGCGTTCATCTTCTAACCGCGGCGACTACGTGCAGACCCTCGCCGCCATCTCGCACCTGCTGCGCTTTCAGAACGTTGAGTTCGTTGGCGGCTCCAAGCTTGCCAGTTACCTAACCTCGCTTCAGTCGAAAATTCACAAGAACCGTCGACTCGACGGCAAGCCGGTAAAGGTGCAGCCAATCGAGTTGCAGCGCGACTTCGCCTCCGGCAAGAGCTACCCAAAGAACACTTGGCTAATCAGCAACGGTTGGTTCATGCACCGCCCATACATGGGCAAGGTCGACTTTCCGTACCCAGAGAACATCAACCCAATCATGATCTCTTTTCACATTCAAGATGCCGGTGTGATGAACGACGAGGTAGCTGCCGAGCTTAAGAAGTTCGGCCCTATCGGTTGCCGCGACTGGACCACCGTCTACCGTCTTCGCGACTACGGCGTACCTGCGTTCTTCTCGGGTTGTGTAACCACCACCGTCGGTCAGGTTCTACCAAAGGCCCGCTTGGCCGGCCGCATTCCAAAGCTCGCGGTGGTCGAAGCTGGGCTCAAGTGGAACAAATGGCGCTACCTCTTTATGTGGAAGTGGTTCTACATTCAGATCGGCGATTACGTGCGCAAGTTCACTCTGGTTGAAGGCCTCGAAGACGCTCGCGGCATGTTGGCCAAGTACGCCGACTACGGCAAGGTAATCACCAAGCGCTTGCACTGCTACCTACCGGCACGTTCGATGGGGCTCCCTGTCGAGTTTGTGCCTAGCAAACGCTCGGATGTTCGCTTCGAAGGTCTTCTAGACCTCAACGAAGAAGACTTCAACAAGATTCGTAGCGGCATCGAGCAGAAGCTCGAGATTGTCATCAGCAACATCCTTGCTGGTAAGTCTCACGCCGAGGTCATGGAGATTTGGCGCGAGCTAGTAGCGCCCGATGTCGCCTTCGCCGACAAGTACTGCAAGAACCTGGAGCCACTGGGTGAGTCGGCAATCGACCTTCCTGATGTTTACAAGAAGTTTGAATCACACGTTGTGCGCCTCGGCAAAAACAAGCGTGGACCAAAGGCCGTCGATGTTGCGTTCGCCTGCGACCAGAACCTGCAGAACGAACTAATCGTGGTGCTTGCTTCGCTGGTTAA
>CANFPR010000108.1 GCA_947448975.1 Micrococcales bacterium
ATGATTCGAGCGGGGCCGTGTGAAGCCAGTGGCTTGGGCTTGGCAAAACGGGTATCTGATGCCTTTGGCTTGGCTGCCATGTGTACTCCGCCTCTCGCTCGAACGATGCCTATAGCCTACCGCCGTGCACGCGGATGTGCGGTCGAATAGACCTCACGCAACGCGTCAACGGTGATAAGTGTGTAAATCTGAGTTGTGGCCACCGAAGAGTGTCCGAGAAGCTCCTGCACCACTCGAACATCGGCCCCGCCCTCCAAAAGGTGCGTGGCAAAAGAGTGTCGCAGTGTGTGGGGTGAGATTTCACCCGGCAGTTGGGCCGCTTCGGCGGCATCGGTGATGATTTGCCAGATCGATTGACGGCTCAAGCGACCACCGAGCTGGTTCAAAAACAGAGCCGGGGTTCCCCGACCAAGTGTGGCGAGCATTGGCCTGACCCGCACCACGTAGGCTTCGAGCGCCGACTGCGCGAAAGAACCAACGGGAACAATGCGCTCCTTCGAACCCTTACCGAAAAGCCTCACGAGGGTTGGGTCAACCAGGTCATCCAGGTCTAACCCAACCACCTCGCTCACTCGAGCGCCGGTGGCGTACAGCAACTCCAAAATCGCGCGATCTCGCACCTTGATTGGGCTTAGAGCTGCACCATCGGCGTCTTTCGGATCTGGCCCTGATGCTGCGAGCAGGGCTTCAACCTGACTAACCGTGATTGCTTTTGGCAGGCGGCGGGGCGGCTTGGGTGGCTTTACTTTCGCAGCTCCGTCGACGGTTGTCACGCCCTCCATCAGCAGGTACTTGTGAAAACCCCTAACTCCGCTGAGCACTCTGGCGATGCTGGTGGCAGACATAGCCCACCTCGACGCCAGTGCAGCCGAAAAATCGTTGACTAGGTTTTCGCCCACGCTGTCGAGTTCGGTTATGCCCAACTCGGCTAAGAACTGTTGATAGCGCGCAAGGTCTCGCCGATAGGCCGCAATGGTGTTTTTCGACATTCCTCGTTCAACTACGAGGTGGCGCAAATACGTGTCTATTTGCCTGCCGATGTCCATGAACAAAAACTACTTGAGTCGCGCTGCAAGGGCGAGTATCGCCACAACCGCACTTGGATTTTGTATGTCAGAACTCAAAACTGATGCGAGCGCTTCATCAAAGGCAACCCACTCCACGAGCATGTCGCTTTCTTCGCCGGTGGCAACAAAACCATGGTCCACCTTGAACAACTCGGTGGCGAGATAGATGGTGATTGACTCATCGTTTCCGCCGGGTGATGGATGAAACGTGATCAACGGCTCGAGCGTGGTGGCGTCGTATCCGGTTTCTTCGATCAGTTCGCGTCTGGCCGCGACTTCAAGAGACTCCCCCGCAATGTCGAGAAGTCCCGCAGGAATCTCCCAAAGCAGTTTTCTCACCGGGTGACGGTACTGGCGAATCATCAAAAGTTCGCGTTGGTCGTTTAGCGCCGCAACGGCAACCGCTCCTGGGTGACGCACGAAATCTCTAACCAGAGTTTCGTCGTTGTAGCGAAACGTCTCGGAGACGACATCCCAGATGCGCCCTTTGAAAACCAAATCGGTCGAGAGAATATCTCTCGAAACGGGTTGGTCTTTAGGCATCGGCTTCGACTTCGAAGAGTCGGGTTGACTCTTGACGTTCGAGGGCAGCCACGACCAGGCCGGCGAAAAGCGGGTGCGCGTGGGTCGGACGTGACTTGAACTCGGGGTGAGCTTGGGTTGCCACATAGAACGGGTGAACATCGCGAGGCAGCTCTACATATTCAACTAGGTGGTCGTCTGGCGATGTGCCAGAGAACACCAACCCTGCATCTGCAATCTGAGTGCGGTAGCTGTTGTTTACTTCGTAGCGGTGACGGTGACGTTCTTCGGAGGTTGAGGCGCCGTAGAGCGATTCAACAATCGAGCCCGGCTGCAGCTTTGCGGTGTAGCGACCGAGACGCATGGTGCCGCCCATTTCGCCGGACTTCAAAATTTCAACCTGCTCGGCCATGGTTGCAATAACCGGATGCGCGGCCTCAGGGTCGAACTCAGTTGACGATGCGCCACCGAGCCCAACGATGTTGCGGGCGTACTCGATAACCATGCACTGGAGGCCAAGGCAGATTCCAAGAGTCGGAATTCGCTGTTCGCGGGCAAACTTTAGAGCGCCTAGCTTGCCTTCGATGCCTCGAACGCCGAACCCACCAGGAACCAAAATGGCGTCAACATCGCCAAGTTGCTCTCTGGCACCGGCTTCGGTTTCGCAGAAATCTGAAGCAACCCACTTGATCTTGACCTTGGCGCGGTTGGCAAATCCGCCGGCACGCAGCGCTTCGGTAACCGAAAGGTAGGCGTCGGGTAGGTCGATGTACTTTCCAACCATGGCCACGGTAACTTCGTGCTTCGGCTCGTGAACGGCGTCGAGCACGCTCTGCCAGCGACTCCAGTCGACATCTCCGGCTTCGAGCTGAAGGTGCTTAATGATGTACGAGTCGAGGCCCTGGTCGTTTAGCACGGTCGGGATGTCGTAAATACTGCTGGCATCGGCTGCGTTGATGACAGCCTTGATGTCGACGTCACACATGAGGGCGATCTTGTTCTTGATGCCTTCGGGTAGTGTGCGGTCGGAACGGCAGACGATTGCGTCAGGCTGAATACCGATTGAGCGAAGCGTTGCCACCGAGTGCTGGGTTGGCTTGGTCTTTAGCTCGCCCGACGGGCCAATGTATGGCACGAGTGAGACGTGAACGAAGAATACGTTTTCGCGACCAACCTCGTGACGAAGCTGACGGGCTGCCTCAATAAACGGCAGCGACTCGATGTCGCCGACGGTTCCACCGATTTCGGTGATGATGACATCTGGCGCCGGAGTTTCGTGCGCCTGAAGACGCATGCGGCGCTTGATTTCATCGGTGATGTGAGGGATGACCTGAACGGTGTCGCCCAGGTACTCGCCGGCACGTTCACGCTTGATAACCGTCGAGTAAATCTGACCGGTAGTCACGTTGGCCGACTGAGCCAGGTTGATGTTCAGAAAGCGCTCGTAGTGGCCGATGTCTAGGTCGGTTTCTGCGCCATCTTCGGTTACATAGACTTCGCCGTGCTGAAACGGGTTCATTGTGCCCGGGTCGACGTTTAGATATGGGTCTAGTTTCTGCATCACCACGCGAAGTCCGCGGGCGGTAAGAAGGTTTCCGAGAGAGGCCGCTGTAAGGCCTTTACCAAGTGAGGATGCAACACCTCCGGTGACGAAAATATGCTTACTCGTACCGTGATCCATCGCACCTGCCATGGAATTACAGTTTACCCAAGTCTTCTCGGTCAAACTCACGCAACGCCAAAATGGTGCAAAAAATCTTTAGATTGTGGCTATTTTTCTTCTCTAGCGAGATCGATGAGTTCTTGAGCGTGCACACGAGCCGAATCTGAGCCACTCAAACCCGAAAGCATCCTTGCTAGCTCCTCGACTCGGGCCGCGTCATCTAGGGAGTTCACGCTTGAAGCGGTGAACTCGTCGCTGACAGATTTTGTGACGGTTAGGTGATGATTTGCAAAGGCTGCCACTTGCGCGAGGTGAGTAACCACGATCACCTGGGCCTGTTTTGCCAGCCGCGCCAAGCGCTTGCCCACTTCGATGGCCGCCGCACCTCCAACACCGGCGTCTACCTCATCAAAGATAAAAGTCGGTGCCTGCTCGGTCTTAGCCAGAACTACCTCGATGGCGAGCATGATTCTCGAGAGCTCACCACCGCTGGCTCCCTTAGAAATCGATCTCGGCTCGGCACCCGGAAACGCCGAAAGTTCGATGGCAACCGAATCTTGACCAGTAGACGTGAGCTCGGTTTGCCTAATGCTTACCGCCAAGGTTGCACCGGCCATTGCCAAACCAGCTAATTCGCTGGTTACCTGCGTGGCCAACTCGGCGGCGGCGCTAGTTCTAACAGCGCTCACCTGTCCCGCTAACGCCAGGGTGTCTGCGTGTTGTTGATCAACCTGCGCCTCAAGTTGCTCAATCGATTCGGTTGAAGAGTCCAGAAGCAGCAGTTCGGCTTGGGCGCTCGCTCGGTAGTTAAGCGCATCTTCGTAG
>CANFPR010000109.1 GCA_947448975.1 Micrococcales bacterium
CAAATGCCGACTTGACCCGTTATGTCGGTTCGCACCCCATGGCTGGCCGTGAGCGCGGGGGAGCGCTCTCGGGGCGAGCAGACCTGTTCTTTACACGCCCCTGGGTGATTGCAGCCAACTCCGAATCATCCACCGAAGCCATCGGGCTGATTGAAAAACTTGCGCTCGACTTGGGCGCGACGCCGGTTTCGGCCGACGCGCAATCTCATGACCGCGCCGTGGCGTTGGTGTCGCACCTGCCGCAGTTGGTTTCGACACTGCTAGCGGCTCGTCTAGAACACGCAGATTCTCACGATGTAGCACTCGCGGGCCAAGGGCTTCGAGACACTACTCGAATTGCCGCCAGCGATGCAGCGCTTTGGCTTCAGATTCTCAGCGCCAACTCCGATCGAGTGGTTCCATTGCTCGAGCAACTCGATGCCGACCTGGTTTCTGTCATTTCCGCTTTGAAAGACATTTCGCAGCCGGGTGCGCTCTCGGTAATCGGCGATCTTTTGAAGCGTGGAAACGCCGGCGTCGAGAACATCCCCGGTAAACACGGCTCGCAGCCGAAACAGTATTCACGCGTGGTCGTGATGATCGACGACCGCCCGGGTCAGCTGGCAAAGCTGCTCACCGAAGTTGGCGAAATCGGAGCGAACCTCGAAGACTTGAAACTTGAGCACTCACCGGGCGCGCAGGTCGGTCTACCTGAACTCTTTGTGCTGCCCGAAGCCGAATCAAGGTTGGTGACTGCACTCGCTGAGCGCGGCTGGCGAATCGTCGGCTAATGGTGCAAATCATAGCCATCGATGGCCCGGCCGGATCTGGCAAGTCGAGTGTTTCTAAGCAAGTGGCGCGCGAACTTGGGTTTGGCTACCTCGACACCGGCGCGGCATACCGCGCTTTGGCTCTGGCAGTTAGCGAAGGCTGGGTAGGCTCACACGAAAGCGGCACTGGGCAAAATGTGCCCAACTTGGATGAATTCGAATACTCGATCTCTCTAAACCCAAGTGATTTCTGGGTAAAAGTCGGCGACATCGACGTTACCGAGACCATTCGCGAGCCGAGGATTGCTGAAACGGTCAGCTCGGTTGCCGGTGTGCCTGCTGTACGAGCATTCATGCGTGAACTAACTCGCAGCCTCGTGCTCCATTCGAATTTGCCTGGCGTAGTGGTCGAAGGCCGAGACATTACAACCGTGGTGGCACCAGACGCCCAAAAACGTATTCTGCTAACTGCCTCCGAAGAAGTTAGACTAGTAAGACGTTCCGCTGAACTCTCACCCGAGGTTGCTAAGAACGTCGAAAGCCAAGTTTCTTCGCGTGATGCGCAAGATTCTAAGGTTGCAGACTTTATGACTCCTGCCGAGGGAGTCACCCTCGTGGATTCCACCAATCTCAACTTCGAGCAAACCGTTGCCGCAGTATTGGAAGTCATCCGCGCCTAAATAGGAGACCGTGATGTCTGAAGACGAATTTGTAGTTGAACCGATTGACCCGGCGTTCATTGAACGCCTGAGCCAGATTGATTCTGCCGAAGAAGAAGCGCGTGAGCGTACGCTTCGCGCAGGGCTAGAAGACTACGACCTCGAAGAAGAAGACTTCGATGTGCTGGCTGCCCAGTTTGGCGAGAACGACGGCCCAATCTACCTGCCCGCTCTTCCTGTGCTCGCCATCGTTGGCCGACCAAACGTTGGTAAATCTGCCCTCGTAAACCGCATTCTCGGTCGTCGCGAAGCCGTGGTTGAAGACAAGCCTGGCGTTACCCGTGACCGCATCTCTTACAAAGCCGAGTGGAACGAACGTAAGTTCACCCTGGTTGACACCGGCGGCTGGGAGCCAGACGCTAAGGGGATCGACAAGAGCGTTGCACTGCAGGCCGAAATCGCAGTAGAACTAGCCGATGCCGTGCTTTTTGTCGTGGATGCCACCGTAGGTGCAACCGCCACCGATGAGCGAGTGGTCAAGATGCTTAGAGCAAGCAAGAAGCCAGTTCTGGTTATCGGAAACAAGATCGACGACTTCCGCCAAGAACCTGAGGTTGCAAACCTCTGGTCGCTCGGTTTAGGTGAGCCGTACCCCGTTTCGGCATTGCACGGCCGAGGTGTCGCCGACATGCTCGACGCCGCAATGAAGATGCTTCCAAAGATCAGTGCCGTCGCTAAAGAAGAAGTCGGTGGGCCAAGAAGAGTTGCACTCATCGGTCGACCAAACGTTGGTAAGTCATCGCTGTTGAACAAGGCCGTGGGCAGTGAGCGAGCTGTGGTCAACGACCTCGCTGGCACCACGCGCGACCCAATTGACGAGCAGGTAGAACTTGCCGGCAAGATTTGGCGCTTCGTTGACACCGCAGGTATTCGCCGTCGAGTGCACCTTGCCCAAGGCGCCGACTTCTATGCATCACTAAGAACTGCCGCCGCTCTAGAGCGCGCCGAAGTTGCGGTGGTACTACTCGATGTCACTCAGCCAATCAGCGAAGCCGACATTCGCATCATCGACATGGTTCTCGAATCGGGCCGTGCTCTGGTCTTGGCCTTCAACAAGTGGGACATGCTAGACGACGAGCGCCGACGCTACCTTGAGCGCGAGATCGAGCAAGACCTCGCTCACGTAGATTGGGCTCCACGCGTAAACATTTCAGCTAAGACCGGCCGTCACCTCGAGAAGCTGGTTCCGGCCCTCGAAGTGGCTCTCGATTCATGGGATCAGCGCATCGCCACCGGAAAGCTCAACGCTTTCGTCTCGGAGTTGGTCATGGAGAACCCGCACCCGGTTCGCGGAGGCAAGCAGCCGCGCATCCTGTTTGCAACTCAAGCAAGCAGCCGACCGCCAAAGTTCGTTTTGTTCACCACCGGATTCCTCGACCCTGGCTACCGTCGCTTTATTCAGCGTCGCCTTCGCGAGACCTACGGTTTCGAGGGCACGCCGATCGAAGTTTCGATGCGAGTGCGCGAGAAGCGCAAGCGCACCTAAGTCTTAGAATTAGGTGGTTTGCGAAAGCATCAGCGGGCTATAGCGCAGCTTGGTAGCGCACTTGTCTGGGGGACAAGGGGTCGCCGGTTCAAATCCGGCTAGCCCGACCATAACGTTTCAAAATCGGGCCACTTTGAGCATCAAACGAAAGCATAGAATCTCAACATGAGTGAGCCAACCCTAGTGAAGCAGTTGCTCACCGTACCCAATATGCTGAGCCTCTTTCGCCTCGCATTGGTGCCGGTTTTTCTTTGGCTGCTACTCACCGGCCAAAGCGGTTTCGCTATTCTCGCACTGGTTGTGGCA
Organism: Micrococcales bacterium; assembly: GCA_947448975.1. Lineage (GTDB taxonomy): Bacteria > Actinomycetota > Actinomycetes > Actinomycetales > Microbacteriaceae > Rhodoluna. Next base: position 3,261 of record CANFPR010000109.1, read on the forward strand.
AGCGCCACCGATTATCTCGACGGCTTCTTCGCCCGAAAACTCAACCAGACCACTCGCCTCGGAGCCCTGCTCGACCCGGCTGCCGACCGACTCTACATTTTGGCCACGCTCATCGGGCTGGCAGTTACCAACCACATTCCCGGCTGGCTTCCTTTTGTGATTATTGCCAGGGATGTACTTCTCGCGGTGACCTACCCAATGCTCGCTTCTCGTGGTTACGGGCCGTTGCCGGTGCACTATGTTGGCAAGGCCGGAACCTTCGCGCTGCTTTACGCTTTTCCGCTGCTTCTCATCGCAGACGTCTGGAAAGATGCCAGCAATGTGATTCTTCCGATCGCTTGGGGCTTCGCCATTTGGGGTATTGGCCTCTACTGGTGGTCTGGCGTTCTTTATCTGAGACAGCTGATTTCGGTCGTGAATTCGACCCCTTTAAAAACCACTAGGCTTGCAGAAAAGGGAGGTCAGATCAATGTCAGCGAATGAGTCAAACTCGAACGAAATCGAGTCGACGCAAAACTTTGCCGACGGTCTGGTAACTCAGGATCCATCGGGCCTCGATGCTGCCGAACTTGCTGCTGTGGCAGCCCTTCCGGCTGGTCACGCACTGCTGATTGTGAAGCGCGGATACGAAGAGGGCTCAAGGTTCTTGCTCGACACCGAAGTCACAACCGTGGGTCGACACCCGAAGGCCGACATTTTTCTAGACGACGTTACCGTTTCTCGTCGCCATGCCGAATTCGTTCGTACCGGCAAAAACTTTAAGGTTCGCGACCTAGCCTCACTCAACGGAACCTATTACAACGGG
>CANFPR010000110.1 GCA_947448975.1 Micrococcales bacterium
GATGCTCACAACTACCCCTGTCTTACCTGCAACGAAACTGCTAGAGCATCAAGCACCAACTGCTCGCGAACATTCCGGTCGATTCGATGCCGTGATCGTTCGATTGCCTCGAGCTTAACTATGGTGTGCTCGGGCTTGGTGCGGTGAGCCAACTCGGTGATCTCGGCCACCAGGTCTTGATTTACCAGCGGCACATTGGCAACCAGTTGAACCGTCATCACATCACGATAGAGAGCGAGCAAATCAACCAGAATGCGGTCGAGACCATCTCGCAAACTGCGCTTGGCACGGCGCTTCTGAGCTTCTTCGAGGTTCTTAACCTCGGTTCGCAGAGCGGGTGGAATGGTGTCGCTCGGCCCAAGCCCCATCGAGGCCAGCAAAGCGGTGCGTTCTTCTTCGTCGCGACTCTTGGTTAGTGCATCGGCGTCTTTTTGGGCAAGTTCAAGCCAGCGATCGCAGGTGCGAACAGCATCGGTCACGGTGTTTATCGTCAGGGCTGCTTTGAGTGTGTCTTTGCGACGTGCTCTCGCCTCGGAACTTGTGGCTAGTCGCCTGGCCATGCCGATGTGGCTTTGTGATTCGGCCGCTACCTGGTGAGCGAGCTTCGGCTCGATTCCATCACGCGTGATTAGTAGCTGTGCCACGTCTTCGATCGACGGCACCTTCAAACCCACGCGTCTGACTCGCGAGCGAATGGTCGGAAGCATGTCGACTTCAGACGGAGCGCAGAGAATCCAGAGTGTTCCGGTTGGCGGTTCTTCTAGCGCTTTCAGCAGAATGTTCGAAGCCGTCGGCGTCATGCGGTCGGCATCTTCGATGATCATTATGCGAAATCGGCCAACCGAAGAACCCATGATCGAAGCCGAAACGAGTTCGCGAATCTCGGCGATAGTGATCTGCACCTTTTCGGTAGACAGAACTTGGATGTCGGGGTGCGTGCCTGCCTTGGCTAGAACACAAGACTGGCAGGTGCCGCATCCTTGGTCTTTACATTGCAGAGCTGCCGCAAAGGCGAAGGCGAGATTGGACCGACCCGACCCGGGCGGGCCGGTGATAAGCCAAGAGTGAAAGACGCCTTCGTCGCGATGGCGAACTGCGGTTTCGACTATCTCGACGGCTTCGGTTTGAGCGAGGAGTTCGTGCCAGATCGGTTTGTGCTCGCCGACCACTTTAGGCTCCAGCTGAGAGAAGCGCGTCGATGCGACCGCGAATTTTCGACTGAATCGATTCGACTGAATCGTTGGCGTCAACTACTAAGAAACGCTCTGGCTCGGCGGCTGCAAGGTCAAGGTAGCAGGAGCGCACTGCCTCAAAGAAGTCGACCTTTTCGCGCTCAAGACGATCGGGTGCAGTGCCGGTTTTGCTTCGTCTCGCAACGGCGGCTTCGGCATCTAGGTCTAGTAGCACAGTGAGGTTTGGCAGGAGCCCCCGAGTTGCCCAAACCGAAAGGTCGCGCACCTCGTTAGCCCCGAGCACGCGGCCAGCGCCTTGATATGCAACCGACGAGTCTAGGTAGCGGTCGCCGATGACTACTTGCCCCTGTTCGAGAGCTGGGAGAATCACCGTGGCTACATCGTGTGCGCGGTCGGCTGCGTAAAGAAGCGCTTCGGCTCGGGCATCAACGTGGCCGCTGTGCAAAAGAAGTTGACGAATGGACTTGCCCAGTTCGGTGCCACCTGGTTCAAAGGTGCGAACAACCGAGCGACCTAGATCTACCAGGTAGGTTTCTAGCAGGTCGGCTTGAGTCGACTTGCCGACACCGTCGATTCCTTCGAACGTGATGAACAAACCCGGCACGTCTACTTCTTTCGAGTTGTTCCGCGCTTGACTACGCGAGTGGTGGTTGGGCGCTTGCCGCGACCGGTCTTGGCAGGGGCTTGGCCCGGCTCTAGACCTAGCTTTTCACGGCGAATCGAAAGAAGTTCGAACGCACGATCTGCGGTCATGTCTTCGATGTTGTCGTCTTTTGGAATGGTCGCGTTCACGAAGGTGTCGGTTACGTAAGCGCCGAATTGACCGGTCTTGATGGTCACGGCACCCTGGCTAGCTGGGTCTTCGCCAAACTCGCGCAGCGGAGTGGCAGCGGTGCGACGGGCACCGTACTTTGGCTGCTTGTAGAGTTCGACTGCCTCGTCGAGCGTGATCGAGAAGATCTGCTCTTCGCTGCCCAGAGAGCGTGATTCTTTGCCCTTCATTAGGTATGGGCCAAACTTTCCGTTCTGCACGGTGATGTCGATGCCCGTTTCTGGGTCGACGCCAACCACTCGTGGCAGAGCCAGCAGGCGAAGCGCGGTTTCTAGATCGATGGAGTGAGGGTCCATGGTCTTAAAAAGCGAACCGGTCTTTGGTTTGGCGGCATCCGGGTCGTCTAGAACCACGTATGGCCCGAAACGTCCGTCTTTAAACAGCACCTCAAAGCCTGTCTCTGGGTCTACGCCAAGAACCTTGTCGGTAACGACCGGTGCATCCACGAGCTCTTGCGCCTTGGCTGGCGTTAGTTCGTCTGGGGCAAGACCTTCAGGGATGTTGACGATGCGACGGCCGTTATCGTCGGCACCTTCGGCGTTCGGCTCACCAAAAATCTCAAGGTATGGGCCGTATTGTCCGGTGCGAAGCGTGATTGCGTCGGTGATGGCTAGCGAGTTAATCGCTCTCGGGTCTTGGTCGAGAATGTGGGTTGCGGTGAACTGCAAGCCTTCGTTCTCTGATGCACCGAAGTAGAACTTGTTTAGCCAATCTAGGTAGTTGAGTTCACCATCGGCGATGCGGTCGAGGTCTTCTTCCATTGCCGCGGTGAATTCGTAGTCGATCAATTTGCCGAAGTTCTCTTCGAGGAATCGCGTGACTGTGAAAGCAATCCATTCAGGAACCAGCGCCTGGCCACGCTTAGAAACGTAACCCTTGTTGATGATGGTCGACATGATGTTTGCATAGGTCGAAGGGCGGCCGATGCCATCTTCTTCGAGCGCCTTTACCAAGCTCGCTTCGGTGTAACGAGGCGGCGGGGTGGTCTGGTGACCCTTGGCAAAGATCTCGTCGAGCTTGAGCGTTTGGCCCACTTCGAGGTTTGGAAGCTTTGACTCTTTTTCGTCGGAGTCTTCCTCGTTGCGGCGCTCGTCGTGGCCCTCTTCGTAGGCAGCTAAGAAGCCGCGGAAAGTAACCACAGTGCCAGAGGCGCTGAACTCGAGTGACTTACCGGTTACCGGTGCAACCTGAATTCGAGCGGTGGTGGTTGAAACCTTTGCATCTTCCATCTGTGAGGCAACCGTGCGCTTCCAGATGAGTTCATAAAGGTCGTAGGCACGGCCACTTAGTTGTGACGAAACCTCGGCAGGCGAGCGAAACACTTCTCCGGCTGGACGAATCGCCTCATGGGCTTCCTGTGCGTTCTTTGACTTGCCGGCGTAAACACGTGGCTTATCGGCCACTAGTTCTGATCCGAACATGGCTGCAGCCTGCGCTCTGGCAGCCGCAATCGCCTGCTGCGATAGCGTTGGCGAGTCGGTACGCATGTAGGTGATGAAACCCTCTTGGTAGAGACCTTGGGCGGTGTCCATGGTTTGTTTAGCCGACATGCGCAGCTTGCGCGAGGCCTCTTGCTGAAGAGTAGAGGTTGTGAATGGTGCAGCCGGGCGGCGGGTGCTTGGTTTGGCCTCAACCGAAACAACCTTCACTCCAACCGAGCCGTCTTTGGCTCCAGCGGCGAAGGCTTCGGCGGTTGCCTCGTCGAGCAAAATGACATCTGCGGTTAGAACACCTTTGTCGTCAAAAGATTCACCGGTGGCAATTTTCTTCGAGTCGATGCTGACCAACTTGGCTTCGAACCCTGATTCAGACTCAGATGTCTTGAACAAGGCCTTCACGTCGAAGTAGGAAGCCGAGACGAACGCCATGCGCTCGCGCTCGCGCTCAACAACTAGGCGAACCGCCGGAGACTGTACGCGACCAGCGCTCAAGCCACGGTTGATTTTGCGCCAGAGTACCGGCGAGATCTCATAACCAAACAGGCGGTCGACAATTCGTCGTGTTTCTTGAGCCTGCAC
>CANFPR010000111.1 GCA_947448975.1 Micrococcales bacterium
CCCTTGAGCGGTTGCGATTGGCCAAACTCGGCACGCAGAGCCATGAGGCCCGGCATTTCGTTTTCGGCGAGACGCATCTGGTGTCGGCCAGATTCGGCAAGTGAGAGGTCTTTAACCTTGAATTCGAACGCGGTGGCAGAAAGCGATGCAGCTTGGGTCATGTGTATATGTTACGACCCAATAACGGCCAAAACATCACCGATTAATTGCTCGAGTGCGGTCTGCGACGACGCTTCGGCGTTGAGCCTCAGCAGGGGCTCGGTGTTAGAACTTCGCAGGTTGAACCACCACCATTGGCCGTCTTGAGTAGTCGACGAAACCGTGAGGCCGTCGAACACATCTAGGCTCGCTCCTCGCTCGGCGAATTGGCTTTCAACGCGAGCGATAACGGCTTTGGAGTCTTTTACAACTTGATTTATTTCACCCGAACTCGGGTAGTTTCGGTAACTCGCAGCGAGCTCGCTCATTGTTTGCGAACCAGAACCCAAGGCCTTCATCACGTGCATCGCCGCTAGCATGCCCGAGTCGGCGAACCAGAAGTCTCTGAAGTAGTAGTGGGCCGAATGCTCAGCCCCGAACACCGCGCCCGTTTGAGCCATCTGGGCCTTGATGAATGAGTGACCCACTCGGGTGCGGTCGGCCAGCGCCCCGTTGGCAAGCACCGTTTCGGCAAATCGGCGCGACGTTAGGTGCCCGTAAAGAACAGTGGGTTGCGCTTCGCCGAGTGCTCGCGCTCGATCGATCTCGCGAACCGCCACGATTGCTCCGATGGTTGATGGCGAAACCGGCTGACCGAGTTCGTCAACCACAAAGCATCGGTCTGCATCGCCGTCGAAGGCCAAGCCGAGGTCGGCGCCATGGCTTACCACCGCCGCCTGAAGGTCGACCAGGTTCTTCGGATCTAGCGGATTCGCTTCGTGGTTCGGAAAGCTTCCGTCGAGCTCGAAGTAGAGTTCGATAATCTCAAGCGGCAGCTCCCCCAGCCCCAGTGCGTTTGCCAGCACGGCGGGAGTCGTGTGCCCACCCATTCCGTTGGCTGCATCAACCACGATTCGCAGCGGACGAATTGCCTCGAGGTTTACCATCTGGCGCAAAAACTTGGCGTAGTCGCCGAGCGAGGAATGACTCGAGACAGAGCCGGGTTGGTCGGCGGTCTGAAATCCGTGTTCTAAATAGCGGGCAGCCAAATCACGGATGTCGGCTAGCCCAGTTTCGAGGCTTATGGCCTGTGCCCCTGCTCTAGAGAGCTTGATGCCGTTGTAGGTAGAAGGATTATGGCTCGCAGTGAACATTGCTGAGGCAGCGTCTAACTGGCCCGATGCAAAGTAGCACTCATCGGTTGAGCAGAGGCCGAGCATCAGTGCGTTCGCGCCTCGCGCGGTGACTCCAGAGGCGAAGGCTGCGGCGAATGCCGGTGACGATTCGCGCATGTCGTGGCCGATAACAACGTTCTTGCCGGCAAGGCCAACCACGTCGACAAAAGCCGCTGCGATGGCTTGAACAACCTCAACGGTTAGGTCGGTGCCCACCAACCCACGCACGTCGTAAGCCTTGACTATCGAATTCCAGTTGATCGACATCGAGCCCCTTTGTGCAAAACACCAGAATACCGCTGCGAATGTTTAGATTGACTCGTGAGCGAAACTCCTCAACCCTCAACTCGACGCGACCGTCACGGTAGAAGCACCTACCGCGCCCCGCTGGTGTCGGAGCGCACTGCTAATCGTTCGGGCATGACTGAGTTTGAACAGGTAGTTTCAACCGCTTGCGAATATTTGCGTCGTGAATGGCCAACCGAACTGAAACATCTCAACTGGCAGGTTCAAGACGCACCCGAGCTGGCCGCCGACGATAAAGAAGTTGCCCGCTATTCGATAAACGCCGAGACCATGACGGTAACCATTTATCGAATTCCGCTACTTCGACTAACGCACAATCGCCGAACCGATTACGTTGATGAGCGCATTCACATTGAGCAAGAAGTTTTTTCGGCGGTTGCCGAGCTAATGGGTCGAGAGCCCTGGCACTAGCGAACTAGCACGCCAACCTGGCCGCCGAGGTTGCGCTGCTCGAGCATCGGCAACACGGCGATGGTGTAATCAACGTCTACCACCAGCGAAACGGCAACGGGTTGGCTGCTGTCGAGGCGAACAATCGCCGATGAATTGACCGCAAATGTTTGCGTGGCACCCGGCTTGATCTGAACGGTTTTGTTCAAACCGCCACCGCGAAGTACTACCTCAGCGATTTGCTTCGAAGGGTTGGCAATCGAAAGTTTGCTGATGCCGGCCTTGGGTGTAACCACCGTTCGGTTACCCGAGTCGGCGTCTACCGCCGGCAACCAGGCAAAGTCGGTTTTTTGCTTGGCGCTCAGACTGGTGCGGTTTAGCTTGGCCGCTCCGATCAGTGGTGCAGCGCTCGAGATGAAGATCGAATAGTCGCCGTCGGCCAAACCGCCGACCTCAACATCGGTAGTGGAATGAGCCGCAACGTTGACTTGCAAAACGGTGCCGAAGGTTTTGGCGTTTGCTCCGATCACCTGAACCACCGCTGTGGTCGCAACGTCGCCCGGGTTGGTGAGCCTAACCATGTTGGTGATGTCGCCAAATTCTTTGCTCGACGCCTGAAGCTTCGCGGCATCCTTGCTGCCTCGAACGAAGAAACCCGGAATCACGAGAGTCGTTGCTGGCATCGATGTGGGCGCAATGAAGTCGGCACCCGCTGCGGTAAGGCCGCGAACTGTCCTCTGTTGAATCCAACCGGCGAGGGCGGCGCCGTGTGACTTTACGTGCACCGAGAAGGTGGCGTTTTTTGGGCTTATCGAGGCGATTGGAATGACAGCCACCTTGTGCGCGGCAACGCTGATTCCGGTGAGCCCCGGTGCGCTCAGCGCGCCGCCCGAGCCAATCAGGTCGAGCTCGACAGTTGCATCGATGTTGGCCGAGTTGACCAAGATTAGAAGAGCTTCGCGGCCGGTGGTGGTGTCGCCGCCCACAATCCAAAACTCACTCTGCGGTCGCTGGCAGACCGAGCCGAGTAACCCGGCCACCTGTGGCGAACTAACCGAGTCGAGTTGAACGCCGGTGAGTAAGCTCGAGCCCTGCGTGGCCTGCCCTGAAGGGTCAGAGACCGTCAAGACATACGGGCTCGACGTAGAGAATGACAAGAAATTGTCTTGGATGCCCTCCGCCGTAGCCGAGAGTGCTGCACCATTTAGCGTTCGGCCCGAGGCCGAACCCCAAGCCGCCTGCAACTCGGCCGTGCCATCTTGTTTGGGCTTACCGATGCTGGTGCCGTTGGCTCCACCCGAGTAGAAAGCCGGCCCTGGGCAAACCAGCGAAAGATCGCGAGCCTTCACAGTCAACTGGTGAAGTTCAACCGATTCGCCAACCCGCAACGAAATGCTAGGCACAAATATCAAGCCCGCAGCGACGAGCCCAATCGACGTGAGCAAAACCAGAATTTTACGAATCATGCTTGTTCACCGTCGGCTTCAATAAAGATTGCCGCGACCTTGGCCTTGCGGCGGTGCGAGGCTCCAGTGGGAATCGCCAGTAGGACGAACGCGATCAAGATCGAAAGTTGCACTGCCTTGGTGATTGACCACGGTGACTTAGAGGCGCTCGGGGCCTGCGCCACCGGCACGTTTACACGCCACAGCCGGCCGAATTCGGTGGAACCTGCCGAGTCGAGTTCGGCGACCGAGTCGAGGGCGTTGGCAAGGTCGTTCGATCGAGCGCTTGAACTTGGTGGCACCAACACAAAGGCGATGTGGCTTTCAGAAAGCGGCTTGCCCAGGTTGGTGCCGTTGGCCGAAACCAGATCGGCCACCAGTGAAGCCAAAGAACCATAGGCGGCATTGCTGGCGTTCAAAGCAGCCAGCGAATAGCGATAGGCCACGTTCGAGTCTTCGAGTGCAATACCCGAGATTGGCTGCCAACGAGCCGCGAAGCCATCGGATGACGGTTCAATGACAAGCATTTGAAGGTTTTCTTGCTCGGC
>CANFPR010000112.1 GCA_947448975.1 Micrococcales bacterium
CCGTTGATAAGGGGAGCACCTTCGTTTGCGCCTTTAGCCCAGCGCGGCACCAAGCCCCATCGAGCCGAGTGAAATTCTCTACTCAGCTCGCCAACCGGTGCGCCGGCCTCGTCTTTTTCAAAAGATCGGTCGACGAGAATGGCAATCTGCTGGGTGGGTGCGACGTTGTAAGAAATCCCAGGCATTTCACCCACAACTTCATCGACTTCAAAGATGGTTACTAGTTCACCGATGGTGCGGGCAACAACAAATCGACCGCACATTAGCCGACCGTTTTCGCTCGGGACAAGGCGAATGAATCGATCATGAGACCATCTTTTCACCTAGCGACACGAATCGCGACATGCTCAAGTTTTCTGCCTAATCGAGCGAAGTCGAAAGCAAACGCAGGCGGCGGTTAAAGGCATCTACGTGGGCTGCCTTTGCAGGCGCAACCGGTAAGTCGTTCCACTCGGTAACCACACGGATGCCGTGCAGAGAACTCAGAATCCAAATCTCAAGTCCGGCTAGCTCTTCGGGTTGAACGTACTCGTAACGGGTTTCGTAACCCGACTGTTCGGCAATGGCCAAGACTTGATCGCGAGTGACCGATGGCAACCAAGCAACGTCGTCGCCTGGCGCGCACAACACGTCGCCGCGCCACCACACGATGCTCGAAAGCGCTCCCTCAAGCACCACGCCTTCGGAGTTCAGTAGTACAGCTTCGTCGGCTCCATGCAGATTCGCTCGCCTTCTGAGCTGTTGCCCAAGGCTCAGATCGGGGCCCTTGATTAGCGGGTTCGACCTCGGGTCAACCTCGTCGAGAGTCCAAAGCCGGGCTTCGGTTAGCTGCTCTGGCGCTTCACGCAGGCGCAGATGCAAATGATCGGTCAGGCTCTCATCGCAGTGAATTTCGACCCGCGGAAACCAACGACCCGTGCGCGGAAGTTTTTCTGTCACGGCAGCGAAGAAATCTGGCAGATACTGCAGGTGTTCTGCCGAGACATGTTGCACTGCAGAGGTGAAGCGATCAAAGTGGCTCTGCAAAGACCTAACCCGGCCATCATCCACCAGCCAGGAGTCGGCAGCGGCCAGCTTCACTTCGCTTTCATCCGACTCGAGCGCTACCAGCGTGCCACTGCGAAAACAGTAGAACACTGCCTCTGGTTGCACGCTTAACCTCAATCGAATCTTTGCTTGCCGTCTAATCTATAAGTAGTTTCGACCCAGATTTTTCACTCAACATCGATCGGTAGCGAATGCAGCTTTACACGCAATCCCTCGATGGTTGGGTGCATCCATCCGACGTCTTCATCACTTTGCACGGTGAAGACGAATACGCGTTTTGGATTGACCGTGAAAATCACCCAACCGAAAGATTCTCGGTAATTGGTGGCGCATCCGGACTCGTCGGAGCGTCTAGAGATGCTCTTCAATCTGAGCTAACCTCGCTAGCTACTGAGCATTCAGACGATACCTTGCTAACCAGGTTTCGCTTTCGACCGGGGTTAGTGGGCGCCTTTGGCTACGAGCCGGTCAGCGACAAATTGATGCTCGTCGATCGAGCACTCGTTTTCGACCACGACGCCAAGGCAATCTACTTCGTCGGTGCTTTTGCCAGCATCCATGATTTTCAACAGTGGTCACATGCCGCGTTGCTAAGGCTTGCACTGGTTGGCGGCGAGCAAGCTCAATATCGAATCAGGCACGCTGGCGGAGAAGTCTGGGCTGCTCAACTTCGACACCAACCGAGCGACTACCTAGCCAAGATTGAGCAAGCCCAAGATTTCATTCGCAGGGGAGATGTCTATCAACTTTGCCTAACCAACGAAATCACCATCGAAACCTCTGTCGATCCGCTGCTCACCTTTCTTCGCCTTCGAGAGCAAAACCCGGCTCCATACTCGTGTTTTATGCGTCTCGGAAAAGCCTCGGTGGTTTGCGCATCACCCGAGCAGTTTCTCGAGGCCTACTCAAACGGAATGATTTCGAGTAAGCCGATAAAAGGCACCCGACGCCGCGGCGCAACACCAGAAGAAGACGACCAGATTGCTCTCGAGCTCCAAGGCAACCAGAAGGAGCGCGCCGAGAACCTCATGATTGTCGATTTGATGCGCAACGACTTCGGTCAGGTATGTAAAACCGGCAGCGTTGAGGTGACTTCGCTTTTTGAAGTAGAAACTTACGCCACCGTGCACCAATTGGTTAGCACAGTAGTGGGTGAACTCAGCGAAGGGTCGGGAGCGCTAAACGCTATCGAAAGCGCTTTTCCGGGTGGCTCTATGACTGGAGCTCCAAAAATCAGAGCCATGGAGATAATTTCCGATTTAGAGCAGGGTAATCGCGGCATTTACTCGGGCGCCCTCGGATACATCGGTGCAGACGGTGTTGCCGAACTCGGAATGACGATTCGCACCATCGTTTTTGAGTCGGGTAAAGCAAGAATCGGCGTTGGCGGGGGCATCACAATCGATAGCGATCCCGATGCCGAGTTAGATGAAACGAAGCTCAAGGCAAAGGCGCTGCTGAGAGCACTCGGCGCCGACGACCCCTGGGCTTAGGTGCTTGCGACCTGTTCGCTTGGTAACCTAGTAACCGCAGCGAATACGGCTGTAATCCATGAAAAGCGAGCAAATGCAAGAGCAAAACGCGTCTGAGAACGAATACGACATTTTCGGCATTCAAGACAAGTGGCTACCCGTCTGGGATGACCTAAAACCGTTCAACAGCGGCAAGCTCGACGACCCTCGCCCAAAAAAATATGTTCTCGACATGTTTCCTTACCCATCTGGCGATTTGCACATGGGGCACGCAGAGGCCTACGCCCTCGGAGACGTGATCGCTCGCTACTGGGTTCAAAAGGGCTACAACGTAATGCACCCAATCGGCTGGGACTCCTTCGGATTGCCAGCCGAGAACGCAGCGATCAAACGCGGGCTAGACCCCAAGGGCTGGACCTACGACAACATTGCGATTCACAAGCGCACAATGCGCCGCTACGCGTGCTCATTCGACTGGGACAGAATTCTGATTACTTCAGATTCGATTTACTATCGCTGGAACCAGTGGTTGTTTCTCGAGTTCTACAAGCGTGGCCTTGCCTATCGCAAGAACTCACCGGTCAACTGGTGCCCGTCGTGTCAAACCGTGCTGGCCAATGAACAGGTGGTTCAGGGCTTGTGCGAGCGTTGCGACAGCGTTGCAACCAAAAAGACCCTCACCCAGTGGTACTTCAAAGTCACCGAATACGCCGACCGTTTGCTTGACGACCTCGACACCCTCGAGGGTAATTGGCCGAGCAAGGTTCTCTCGATGCAGCGCAACTGGATCGGCCGTTCGATCGGTGCCGAAGTTTCGTTTGAAGTTCAAGGGCGAGACGAACCAATTACCGTTTTCACCACCCGACCAGACACCCTCTACGGAGCTACCTTCATGGTGGTGGCTGCCGACAGTGCTCTGGCGGCTGAACTTGTTGAAAGCGCAGACGAGTCGACCCGCAAGGCATTCGCCGATTACCTCGAATTGGTGAAGCAGTCGAACGACATCGAACGCTTGGCAACCGACCGCGAAAAAACCGGTGTTTTTTTGGGGCGTTACGCAATCAACCCGCTTAGCGGCGAGAAGCTGCCAATCTGGGCATCCGACTACGTTTTGGCCGATTACGGAACCGGAGCCATCATGGCTGTTCCGGCGCACGACCAGCGCGACGCCGAATTTGCGGCCAAGTTCGACCTTCCGGTTCGCGTTGTAGTCGACAACGAAGAAGACATTGCCGGAGACGGCCCACACATAAACTCAGGCTCTCTCGACGGGCTTTTCAAGAAACAGGCAATTGCCGCGGCAATCGACCTTCTTCACGAGAAGAGCGCAGGTAAGGCAACTAAGAACTTTAGGCTTCGCGACTGGCTGATTTCTCGTCAGCGTTACTGGGGTACTCCCATTCCGATCATCCACTGCGAAGATTGCGGCGAAGTACCCGTACCTGCCGAGCAACTACC
>CANFPR010000113.1 GCA_947448975.1 Micrococcales bacterium
AATCATGTCGAAAGACTCTTCGCTGTCGCGCTCTGCATCGGTGTCTTCGATACGAAAGACAAACTTGCCGCCGGTGTGCCGCGCGTAGGCCCAGTTGAATAGTGCCGTGCGCACGAGTCCAACGTGCGGCGTGCCGGTTGGCGATGGGCAGAATCGCACCACCACATCTGATCCGGTGGCGGTGGAGAAAGGCGCAGTAATCGCAGAAGAAGTCATTGTGCCTTCAAGTTTAGTTGGCGTGCTGTTTTGAGCGGATTTGATACTAGGCAACCGGGTTGGTCAGCGTGCCGATGCCCTCGATCGAGATTTCGACCACCTGGCCAGACTCGATGCGACCGATGCCAGCCGGAGTGCCGGTAAGAATAACGTCACCCGGCAAGAGGGTCATGGCCTGCGAAACGTGCTGGATGATTCTAGGCACCTTATGAATGAGTAGGTCTACGCTGGCGTGTTGACGAAGTTCGCCATCAACGCGGGTTTCGAGGGTTTGCCCGTCAACGTCAAACTCGGTTTCGATCCACGGGCCTAGTGGGCAGAACGTGTCGAAACCTTTGGCTCGAGTCCACTGGCCATCGAGGTCTTGAATGTCGCGTGCGGTTACGTCGTTGGCGATCGTGAAACCCCAAACGTACTTGAGCGCATCGGCTTCGGAGACATTCTTGGCGATGTCGCCGATCACGATGGCGAGTTCACCTTCGTGGTCGACTCGCTCAGAGATGCTAGGCAACACGATGGTTTCGCCGTCACCGATGAGCGAGGTGGTTGGCTTCAAAAAGATGAGCGGCTCTTTAGGCGCTTCGCCGCCCATTTCGGCTGCGTGGTCGGCGTAGTTTTTGCCGATGCAAACAATCTTTGATGTCGGCAGAGTGGGCGGCAACAGCTGCACGTCTTTGAGTGGCACGCGCTCCCCCGTGGTTTCGTAACCCGAGAACAGCGGGTGACCCTTGAATACCACGAGCTCGGGGCCGTCGACTAGACCAAAACGCACCTCACCGGCGATGCTGAACTTTGCAATACGCATTAGGCGAGACGAAGCATCCAGTTGTGGCGGTCTTCGACGCGACCGTATTGAATTCCGGTGAGCTCCTCACGCAAACTCGCGGTCAGCGCGCCTGGTTCGGCGTCGGCCGAACCGATGGTTTCGACGCGGCTCTTGAACTGCCCAACCGGCGTGATTACCGCTGCAGTTCCGCAGGCGAAGACTTCGACGATTTCACCCGAATTGATGCCAGAGCGAACCTCTTCAAACGTAACTTTGCGTTCTTGAATCTCAATACCGCGGTCTTTGATGAGCTGAACCACCGAATTGCGAGTGATTCCGCGCAAGATTGTGCCGTCGAGGCTCGGAGTTGCAACGTGTCCGTCTTTGAAAACGAAGAACAGATTCATGCCGCCAAGTTCTTCGATGTAGGTGCCGGTTTCGGCATCGAGAAACATGACCTGCGAGCATCCCTGTTCGTAACCCTCGTTTTGCGCCTGCAACGAAGCTGCGTAGTTACCGCCGGTCTTAGCTTCGCCGGTGCCGTGCTTGCCAGCGCGTGCCGAGTCGAGAGCAATCCAGATTGATACCGGCTTCAAACCACCGGTGAAGTATGGGCCTACCGGGCTAGCGATCACGCGGTATTCGGCGCGGTGAGCTGCACGCACACCGAGAAAGTCTTCGGCCGCGATTTCGAATGGGCGAATGTAAAGGGTCTTTTCGTTGACCGGCTCCGGCACCCAATCTCCATCGACGGCAATCAGTTGGCGCAACGACTCAACAAAGAGTTCTTCTGGCACCTCGGGCAGAGCCATGCGGCGCGCGCTGGCCTGTAGGCGGCGAGCATTTTCGTAAGGGCGGAAGGTCCAGATCGAGCCGTCGTCGTGGCGGTAGGCCTTGATGCCTTCGAAGATTTCTTGCCCGTAGTGAAGCACGGCAGCGGCAGGGTCCATGAGAATCGGTCCGTAAGGCAGAACCTCTGCGCTCACCCATCCCTTGTCTTTCTCCCAGACGCAAACAACCTGGTGGTCGGTGCGGTACTGTCCAAAAACGGGGGCAGCCAAAACCTCGTCGCGCTCTGCAATAGACAGCGGGTTGGTGTTGCGAGTGACTTTGAACTCAACGGTCATTTGCTCGGATGCTTTCTGCTTAGAGTCTCGCGAAGATGCTGGCGGCAACCTGATCGGTGGTGCGCTTTTCGTCGCCACGCGAAACCAGGTCGTCGGCTACGGCACGCTCAATGCGTGCTGCGGCAACGTGCTGCTTGAGGTGTTCGAGCAGGAGAGCCGCCGAGAGAATAGCTGCGGTTGGGTCGGCGAGGTTTTTGCCAGCGATGTCGGGAGCCGAACCGTGTACCGGTTCGAACATGCTCGGAAACGCGCCATCTGGGTTGATGTTGCCCGAAGCACCAAGGCCGATGCCTCCACCGATTGCGGCTGCGAGGTCGGTGAGAATATCGCCAAACAGGTTGTCGGTGACGATCACGTCGAAGCGCTCTGGGTCGGTGACCATAAAGATAGTTGCGGCGTCGATGTGTAGGTAGTCGACCTTAACCGCAGGAAACTCCTCGGCAACACGGTTGACGGTGTTCTGCCACAGCCAGCCGGCGTGAACTAAAACGTTGTGCTTGTGCACGAGTGTGATCTTCTTGCGGTCGCGGTTGCTTGCGAGTTCGAACGCATAACGAACGAGACGCTCGACGCCGAAGGCGGTATTGACCGAAACCTCGTTGGCTACCTCGTTAGGTGTTCCAACGCGAATGGCTCCGCCGTTGCCGACGTATGGCCCTTCGGTACCTTCGCGCACCACAACAAAGTCAACGTTGCCAGGTTCGGCGAGCGGCGAGACGACGCCCGGGTAAAGCTTGGTTGGTCGCAAGTTCACATAGTGGTCAAAGCTGAACCGAAGCTTTAGAAGTAGTTGACGCTCTAGCACTCCAGAAGGAACACGAGGGTCGCCGATTGCGCCAAGCAGGATGGCGTCGTGAGTTTTGAGTGACTCTAAATCGGTGTCGGTTAGGGTTTCGCCGGTGGCAAGGTAACGACGCGCACCCAGATCGTATTCGGTAGTTTTGAACTCAACGCCCGAACCTACGGTTACGCGGTTGATTGCTTCGAGCGCTACGGCGGTTACCTCTGGGCCAATGCCGTCGCCGCCAATTACTCCGATGTCATAAACGCGTGTCACTTTGATTCCTAAGTCGAGTCGATTACCTCAACTTTACTGCCCACCGAGGCGCAATACAGGAGTGGCAGCGCAGCGGTCGAACCTAGCGAACAGTTGCCTTGAGCACCAAAGTGATCGACGGCTTGAGGCCATCCTTGGTTTGCACCTGGCCATCGCGAAGCTCGCAAACTTCAACCTGCAGCGGTAGAGCGGCGCAAATCTGAGTCATGCTCTCAACCGAAGGCAGCACGGCTGGGTCTTGCGGCCCACCGAAGCCAACGCCAAGGTTCTCTCTGGCGTGCCAAACACCCACCAAAGTACCGCCCGGCTTTAGTTGGCTAACGAGATTCTTTAGCGATTGAGCCAGCAGCGCGTAGTCAACCTGCAGATAGGGCACAATGCCAAGGTCGGCGGGCGCGAGGTTCGATTTGAAATCGGCACCCGAGGCACACAGCACTCGAACACGCTCGGTCACGCCACGCTCGGCGGCAAACTGAGTGCACTTCTGCAAACCAACCGGGCTGATGTCGACGTTTTCAACATTCCACCCGTGCTCGGCCAACCAAACGGTGTTGCGCCCTTCGCCACCGGCGAGGTCGATAGCCGCCCCAGGGGTAAGCGGCTCGCAGAATTCAACGATGAAACGATTCGCCGTTTTGGTGTAGATGAAGGCTTCTGTTTCGTACTTCGCGTTCCAGTAAGCAGAAGGTGTGACCGCTGGTTTACCAACGATGCGCCTGAGGATGCGCTTGAACAAGTTGGTGCCAGAAGATTCGGTCATGGTTGCAGTCTAAACTTTTGCCTATAGAAAGAAGGT
>CANFPR010000114.1 GCA_947448975.1 Micrococcales bacterium
ATGTTTGGCGGTGTCATGCAGGATTACCTGAACATCGTGTTTATCGACGGCCAGTGGTTCATCATGGCCAAGATGTGGGAGCGCGTGGGCGACTCCGAAGCCTAATCTGGCAATCGGCTGTGTGCTTGGTAAGAGCATCCTGAGTTTGAGGGTCGTGAGGTACCGCAGCGCCCTAGCGTGATTCTTGTCCCCCTACGAAAGGATCACAGATGGACAAGAACCAGATCAAGCGCGGTGCAGTAGTTGCCGCATCAGCAGCAACCATTCTCGGGCTCGTATTCGCGACTCCTTCGTTTGCAGCTAACTCGAAGACCTCAAAGGCCTCGTCTAGCTCAAGCTCTTCAAGCACCTCCACCCCACCATCATTCGGTGGCCCTGGCGGCGACCACGGTAAGGGGCACGGCCAAGGTAAGGGCAAGGGCCACGACAAGGGCGGCAAGTTTGGCCCTGGAGCCGGAATCACTAAGACCGTAACGGTCGATGTTCCAGCCGACGGCAAGACCTACGAGCTGGTTGTCACCGACACCACCGTTCGCCCGGCTCCTGCCGACGCACCTGCTGGCGCACCTCAACCACCGAAGCACGTAGCAGTTGTTGCTGTTACCGGCACCGGTACCCAAACCATCACCATCAACGACCTTCGCCCAGGCACTTACTCGGTTGAACTAGTTGCGGTGTCGTCTACCCAGAGCCTCACCGTCGACAAGCCAGTTGACTCAACCCCGGCACCAAGCGTTACCCCGCTGGTTCCTTAGTAGCAAGCAAGGCGGCGATGTAACCATTGCCTGTTGCTTCATTCACCTCTCCTAAGTGGAAAAGCCCCCGATTTCTCGGGGGCTTTTCTGCGTTTGGTGAGTACTAAAGAACGGTCACGCTCTTGGTCGACTTCACGGTTCCAATTTGAACGGTAACTGTGTAGGTTCCCTTAGCGGTCATGACGGTCACTACCTGGCTATCTGAACCAACTAGTAGCAGCACCCATTTCTCTGGGCCGTACTTAACCAAAGCTGGCAGTCCGGCCGCGTCAGAGATCGTCACGTTGAACTTGCCTGCCTTAGGCGAAATAACAAACGACGGGGCCGGTTTCCAGGTGATGGTCTCGGTTATCTGCGAAACCAATCCCTTTGCACTTGTTGCGGTTAGGGTCAAGTTTTGCTGGCCAACCACATTGGCGGCAGTAGAAGCGGTGACAGTAAACAAGCCCTTGGCATCGGTGGTTGCTGAGGTGCTGGCAATGGTTCCAACTCCAGCGGTCGCGATGGTTACTTTTGCACCGGCAAGTGCAGCACCCGCTTTATCGGTGAGCTTGTAGCCAAGAGTTACCGAGGTGGCTGAGATTCCGGTAGCAGTGCGGGTCTCGCTCGGTGACATTTTTAGTGGAGTGTCGAACGAGATGACAGCAGCCTTCGAAACCCAACCTGCGCTTCCGCTGATCTGAACCGAGAACTTGCTAGCCGCGGTTACATTCGAGACGCTGAAGTTAAAGGTGCCGCTGCCGGTTGAGTCGAGCTTCAGGTAGCATCCGTTGCCGCTCGCTGGCCCTGGGTCGCAGGCCGTTGAGCTGCCCGAGGCACCAGCCTGAACGGTGAAACCCATTCCCTTGCTGATGTCGAAGAACTGAATGTGAACGAACTTGCCTGCGTACTCGGCCGAAGTTTTGAAGATTCCGCCAAGGTCTTTGGCATCTGAGCTGAGCGTGGCCGTTGCGTTAGCGCCGACCAGGGTGATCGGCACCTCTGAGCCGCGGTCGTTGAACTTGAGGTAAGTCACCGGTGCACAGATGTGGGTGATGTCACCACTGCAAGCAAGCGGGGTGGCGCCGGCAGCGCCGGCAGCTTCGGCTGGGGAGCTAAGGGTTATCGATGCCAACCCTGCCGTTAGGGCAAGAAGGGTGGCCGTAACCGCTGCAAGCAGGCGACGTGAAGGTGAGATGGAAATATTCATTGTGCGCTTCTTTCGGCATAGATAACTAAAGCCGAGAGCGCACACTCTCGTTAACTAAAGCCTAGCCCACGGCCTCTTTGCGGCGACCGCGAGTGTGGGTTTCATTGCACTGCACGTTCGCTGGGTCTTCGAAGCATTGGTCGCAGAGCAGCACTAGATCTTTGCAACCTAAGTTGGTGCAGTTTCTGAAGCTACTGGTAGGCCCGCTGCACGCTTCGCATTCACCGATGGTCACTGCATCTGGCGTGAAGTTGATGTTTAGACGGTCGTCGAACACATAGAGCGAACCTTCCCAAAGTGACTTGTCACCCTGCGATTCGCCGTAGCGCACGATTCCGCCGTCAATTTGGTAGACCTCTTCAAAGCCGCGCTTGATCATGATCGAGCTAAGAATCTCGCAGCGAATTCCACCTGTGCAATAGGTGACAATCGGCTTGTCTTTGATGTCGTCGTACTTGCCGCTTTCGATATCGCGAATGAAATCGTGCGAGGTCTGCACATCGGGGATGATCGCATTTTTAAACTTGCCGATCTTCGCTTCGAAGGCGTTGCGTCCGTCGAAGAACACCACTTCGTCGCCCCGTTCGGCAACCAGGGCATCAACCTGAGCGGGCTTGAGGTGCTTGCCCCCGCCAACAACTCCGTTGGCATCAACGACCACTTCGTCTGGAGCGTTGAACGCAACCAACTCAGACCGCACGCGTACGCGAAGCCGCGGAAAATCATTTCCGGTTCCGTCAGACCACTTGAAATCGATCTTTTTGAAGCCCGGGTACTCCTTGGTTTGGCGAACATACTTCTTTAGTGCGCTCATGTCGCCACCGAGGGTGCCGTTGATGCCGTGCTTCGAAATAAGAATGCGGCCTTTTAGCCCGAGTGAATCACAGAGAGTCTTCTGCCAGAGCTTTAGCGCCTCTGGGTCGGCTATCGGCGCGAAGCCGTAGTAAAGAATGATTTTTTGAAGTTCCACGCCGTAATTCTACCCGCGACCCCAACCCGCCATTCGAAAAGATCTTCAAGGATGTTGCAATATTGCTACATAGCATTTATGCTATGAACCATGGGACGCAAACCAAAAGACCAAGAAGAGTCGGTAGTCAACCGCATCGAAGAACTAAGACTGGCAAAAGGCATCAGCCGTCAGCAGCTCGCCGATGCCGTTGGCGTGCACTATCAAACCGTCGGCTACATCGAGCGCGGCGAGTACTCGCCCAGCCTGGTGCTGGCCCTCCAAATAGCAAAGGTGCTCGGCACCCCGGTAGAGAAGATCTTCAAACTCGAAGAGGAGAACTAAAGAAATGGCTAAAAGCGAAATCGAAAAGAAAATCGATGCGGGAGCAGCGAAGTTCGAAGAGTCGGCAGAACAGGCGGCAGCCAAATTCGAGCAGCGCTACACCAACTGGATCAAGAACGACCGCTTCTTCGACGGCTTTAGAAACACCTACGGCCGCATCATCCTTATTGCACTGGCCAGCCTCTGGTTGGTTGGTGGCCTGCTGTTTTGCTACAACAACGGTTCGGGCTACATCGCCTATGCGGTTGGTGTCGCAGTAAGCGTTCTTGCTCAAAAGCTCTCGGTGCGATTTGTGTTTAAGACGGGCAATCTCGAAATTCTCGACGAATACCAAGAGGCTCGACGCAACCGCGCCTATCGCAGGGCTTACAGCTGGGTCACCTCAATCGTCACGGGCATGGTGATGGTGATTCTCTTCTACGCCTACGTCAACGTTTACTTCACCGACGGCTACCTCCCACTGATTCCAGATGCTTTCATCTCTTGGCACATCGGCGCCTATCAGGTTGCCGTTGTTGTCGTCTTCTTGATGGGGCTCTTCTCGCTGATGCCTTACTTTGCATGGGGCTTCAAGGGCGAACCGTTCCGCTCCAAAGACGAGCCAAACCTGTAGTCGTAACGAATGGCAAACGCTTAAAGCGGATGGGGTTAGACCTCATCCGCTTTTTGCTTAGGATAAAGCCATGACCTTCAAACCAGGAC
>CANFPR010000115.1 GCA_947448975.1 Micrococcales bacterium
CAGTTTGACGTTCGCGTAACCCCGATGCAGATGGCCATGGTTGCCTCGGCAATTGCCAACGGTGGCAAGTTGATGAAGCCCAACCTGATCGAGAACGTGCTCTCGTCAAACCTCGCGTCGCTTTATCAGCCACAGCCGGTTGAGTACTCAAACCCGATTTCGTCGAACACGGCAAAGCTACTTACCCAGATGATGGTTAACGCCGTTTCTCGCGGTGTGAGCGGCAACGGCCAGGTGCCGGGTGTGCGCACCGCTGGCAAGACGGGCACCGCCCAAAACGGCAAGAACGACCCTTACACACTTTGGTTCACCGGGTTTGCGCCGGCTGAAAACGCGAAGGTTGCGGTAGCCGTAGTTATTGAAGACGGCGGTGGCATGGGCCAAAACGGTCGAGGCAACTCGCTGGCGGCACCAGTTGCTCGCAAGGTGATGGCGGCGGTGTTGGGCAAATGAAGCCAGAGATAGACATGCTTTACGGTGGGCGCTATCTGCTCAAAACGCGCATTGCCATTGGCGGCATGGGTGAAGTTTGGCAGGCTTTCGACCAAATTATTCTTCGCGACGTTGCCATCAAAATCTTGAAGCCCGAGTACATGGGCGAACCTGGATTTCTAGAGCGCTTTAGAACCGAGGCCAGGCACGCTGCGATGGTCGACCACGAGGGCATTGCCAACGTGTACGACTACGGCGAAGACGGCGGCTCGGCCTATTTGGTAATGGAACTCGTGCCAGGCGATTCGCTTGCCAAGATTCTCGAACGCGATAAGACCATGCCAACCGAGAAGGTTCTCGACATGGTTTCGCAAACCGCGCGAGCGCTTCACGAAGCTCACGTTGCCGGGCTGGTTCACCGCGACGTGAAACCGGGCAACCTGCTTATCACTCCGACCGGGCAGGTGAAGATCACCGACTTCGGCATTGCACGAGTTGCCGATCAGGCATCGTTGACGGCAACCGGCCAGGTGATGGGCACGGTGCAATACCTGGCGCCAGAGCAGGCAACCGGCAAACCGGCCACGCCCTCAACCGATATCTACTCGCTCGGCATCGTTGCCTACGAAGCTCTCAAGGGCTCGCGCCCATTTACCGGCGAAACCCAGATGGCAATCGCGATGTCGCAAATCAACGATGCGCCACCGGCGTTGCCCGAATCGCTAGATGTTTCGGTGCGCGAACTGGTGCTCTCTTGCCTAGCCAAGAAGCCGATGGGTCGCCCGGCCACCGCACTCGAACTGGCCGAGCGTGCCGAAGCGCTCATGCAAAACCAGCCGAAGCGAAGCACGAGCACTCGTCTCATCACCACTCCAACTCCGGTGGTGCCGCTGGCAACGACGGTGTTGAACACGCAGCCGGAGCAACCCGAAAGTGCCTCACGAATTTGGCCGTGGATTGCGGTGGTTGGCGCCATGGTTCTTACGGCCGTGGTCATCATCGCGGCAATGGTTTTTAGCGGTGGCCCTGCCCCAACGCCCTCACCGACGCCAACGAACACAAACACTCACTCGCCTAGCCCAACACCATCGAGCACGCCGAGCGTTACGCCAACCAACCCCGACCAGGTGGTTGTGCTTTCGAGCGATATCTTTGGCTTGAACATCGATGATGCGGCGAGCTACCTCGAATCACTCGGCCTGGTGGTGCAGCGTTTCGAGGGTCTCGAAGTGGCAAACGACGATGTGCGTCTGCTCACGGTTTACGACGCCAGCCCGCTTGGTCAGATTGCCAAGGGCTCAACGATTTCACTCGTGTACTACATACCTTTCGCCAACGCCACGCCAGACCCTCAGGGCTAAACTAACTACCAGAACAGCGGAGTAAGAAACTTGACCGAAAACCAACGAATCCTCGCAGACCGATACGCCGTGGGCAGCCTGATCGGCCGTGGCGGTATGGCCGACGTCTATGAAGGAATCGACAACCGACTTGGTCGCAAGGTAGCCATCAAGTTGCTTAAGTCAGACCTGGCCAACGACCCGAGCTTCGAGGCTCGCTTTAAGCAAGAGGCGCAGGCATCGGCGCGCATGGCGCACCCAACCATCGTTCGCGTTTATGACGCCGGCGAAGAGATTTCTACCGACTCAAACGGCAACGAACGCCGCACCCCCTACATCGTTATGGAGTACGTTCGCGGAACCTTGCTTCGCGATCTGATTCACGAACGCCCGCTCTCTATTCCTGAAGCTCTCGGCTACGCCGAAGGCGTGCTGACCGCACTCGAGTTTTCGCACAAGGCCGGCGTTATTCACCGCGACATTAAGTCGGCAAACATCATGGTTACCGACACCGGCCTGGTGAAGGTAATGGACTTCGGCATTGCTCGCGCCATCAGCGACTCTTCGACCACGCAGGCTCACACCGTTGGCATCGTTGGCACCGCCCAGTACTTTAGCCCCGAACAGGCTCGCGGTGAAACCGTCGACGCTCGCACCGACCTCTATTCAACCGGTGTTTTGCTTTACGAAATGCTGGCCGGTCGCCCACCGTTCAAGGGTGACACCGCTGTTTCGGTTGCTTACCAGCACGTAAGCGAAGCGGTAACCCCGCCTTCGGTGCACAACCCGCAAATCAGTGCCGAGTTAGACCTTGTTGTTTTGCGTGCACTATCTAAAGACCGCAACGACCGCTACCAGAGCGCCGAGGAGTTTCGCGAGCACCTGCTTGCCGCCGACATCTCCACGCCGGCCCCGGTTGCCGAAAACCCGATTGAGGCAATCTTCGAAGACGTGCCAACCGTCACCGCCGAGACTCCGATTGAGGCAGCCGAGGCACTCGAGGTTGCTGACGAAGCACCGCAGCAACCGCTAGACGAATTCGACGCACTTCTCGCAGCTGCTACCGAGTCGACCGCCACTTCGGCAATGCCGATTTCCACAGATGCCCCGGCTGCAACTCCGGCCAACCCAACCGAGCTAATCGAAACCCCACAGACCGAGCAGTCTTGGGCTTCGGAGCCATCCGAAAACGAGACCGCAGAAGCAGCTGAGCCAATCGAACCCGAGGCGCAGCAGCCAGAGAAGCCAAAGCCTGTTTATCGCCCGAGCTTCGCCGACCCGATTCCTCCAACCGAACTCATCAGCACCGACACCAACCCGTTCGGTGCTCTCGGCGTGAACTTCAAAGACGATTCAAACCTCGACACCACTGCGATCAGCGATGCATCCGGCTCGGTAACCACCAAGAAGCCGCTGCTTCAGAACCCGGGTTTTCTATGGGGTGCTGGCTCGGCATCGGTGGTGTTCGTAATTGGCATGCTGGTTTGGGTGCTTTCGATGGCTCTGCCTTCGTTCAACCCCAACCCTTCGGGCATTCAGGTTGCCAACGTGGTTGGCAGCAGCTACCAGTCTGCCTACGACGCACTCACCGCGCAGAAGCTGTTGGTCGACAAGCAGTACGAAGCCAGCGACACAGTGCCTGTAGACACCGTGATTCGCACCGACCCTGCCGCCGGAACATCGGTGAGTGAAAACACCACAATCACAGTCTTTATCTCGACCGGTAAGTCGCAGATCGAAATGCCAGAACTAAAAGGCATGACCGAGATTATGGCAACCGACCTACTCGGGCAGAGCAAGCTGGTGCTTGGAGAAATTTTGCAGGGACACTCGTCTACCGTGCCGCAGGGCCAGGTTATCGAAAGCGATCCTGCAGCTGGCACCATGGTTGCCGAGGGCACCGTGGTTAACCTGACGATCTCTGACGGGCTCGTGGTTGTGCCAGATGTTCGCAACTACTCAATCAGCGAAGCCAAGAGCCTGCTGACGGCAGCCGACGTGGCTTTGACGGTTGAGATTGGCACCTTGGATGCCTGCGAGACCGACCCTCAGGGAACGACCGTTGTAGATCAGTCGATTCTGCCTGGCACCACGCCAGCCGGTTCGGTTATTACGCTCTACGTTTCGTGCACGCCGTAGCGGCAGCCAAGCAACTTC
>CANFPR010000116.1 GCA_947448975.1 Micrococcales bacterium
AAGACCGCATTTGCGGTACTTAATATTAGGCACGAAGAAACAACTCGAGAGGCACTCTTGGCATACGAAGTTAACAAAGACGAATCGGCTTGGCGCGAAGAACTGACCGAGTTCGAGTACCACGTGCTACGCGAAGCAGGAACCGAGCGAGCCTACACGGGTGAACTGCTCGAAGAAGCACGCACCGGCATTTACAACTGTCGCGGATGCGGATCGGAGCTGTTTCGCTCCACAGCCAAGTTCGATTCGCACTGCGGTTGGCCTTCGTTCTACGAACCACAGGAGGGCCACGCTGTCGAACTCATCGAAGATCGCAGCCACGGAATGGTTCGAACCGAAGTTCGCTGCGCTAAGTGCGGTTGCCACCTGGGGCACGTTTTCGAGGATGCACCGCAAACGCCAACCGGCGACCGCTACTGCATCAACTCAGTGAGCATCACCTTTACCGAAGCCGAATAGACTCAGGCACATGGAAGAAAAAGAAATCAAAGTCGGCAAAAACATCAACCTAAACATTTCTCGAGGCAAGAGCGGCCTCTACTTTGTAGGTTTCGTGGGCGCTGCCATCTACTTTGTATCAACCGCAACCGATTTCTGGTCGGGCGTCGTTGGTCTTCTCAAGGCCGCAATCTGGCCAGGTTTCCTTGTGTTCCAGGCCTTGCAGGCTCTAGGCGCTTAACAACCTAAAGCCTCTGCGATGAGCGCTCTAAGCGCCTAGTTTTGAGCCGACTATGGGACTCGAACCCACAACCCCCGCTTTACAAGAGCGGTGCGCTACCAATTGCGCCAAGTCGGCATAGCCGCAAACGAGTTTAGCCGTTTGAGGCTGCGCTAACCCACTGCTCAAATCGAGCTGGGCTTGCCATTTCATCTGGAGTGCCGGTGTAGCGCTGGCCATTCACAATGATGAACGGAGTGCTGTCGACCTTTAGGCCTGTGCTCTTCCACTCGGCATTCAATTGCTTGCCGGTGATTTGCGAGATCCAGTCGCCGAACGACTTGTTGTTGATACAGGTCTGAATCTTGTCAAAGTTCTTGACACCCACCTGCTGAGTAAAGGCGATCAACCCGTCGTTCTCTGGTCCGGCCGTTTGCTCTGCAGGTTGGTTTGCAAACAAAAGGTTGTTGAACTTCATAAACGAATCTGGTGAGTACTCGGCAACACAAACGGCTGCGTTCGCAGCGCGGCTCGAGTAGGCGTTTGGCGAGCCGGCTCCGTCTAGAAACGAGATCGGGTGGTAGTCGATAACCCAATCTCCAGCGGAAACCTTGCTCTCAATGAGTGCTGCGTTTGGAAGATCGAAGGCCTGGCAGAACGGGCACTGATAGTCGAGAAAAACCTCGATCTTCGGAACATCCGCGGTGGTCGGCTTAAAGTTTGGGGTGAAAGCCTTGAGGTCTTTACCAATTCGAATGCCGCCGTCGAAGATCATGTTGGTCGGCACCTGGGCTGGAGCTGGAGCGTTGGCCACAACTGCGAAACCGATGAGCCCGCCGAGAACCAGAACGGCTCCGACTAGACCTGCGATTAGTCCGTACTTGCGGCGTTGCTCAGACTTCTTGTGTGCATCCCGGATTTCACGAGCCTTGGCTCGAGCGGCGTCACGCTGCTCAGAGCGGGTTGGGTTTTGTCCCATCGATGTATTCCTTAACCTCAGGTCACGGTTTCGTGACTATAGCTAAAAGCAAGTCTAAACGAGGCTTCACCAATGCCATAATGGAACTACCCATCACCGCCGGTGTTGGGCTCTATCACAACGGATCGTCCGGCACGTACCTGCCGGTGAGGAGATATAACCATGGCATCAGTGTCATTCAGAAAGGCAACTCGCCTTTACCCGGGCGGTACCCGCCCAGCCGTAGACCAGATGGAACTAGACATCGCCGACGGCGAATTCCTAGTTCTAGTTGGCCCTTCGGGTTGTGGAAAGTCGACCACCCTGCGCATGCTGGCTGGTCTTGAAGAAGTTAACGAAGGCGACATCTTTATTGGTGACCGCAACGTTACCGACGTTCCACCAAAAGATCGCGACATCGCAATGGTCTTCCAGAACTACGCCCTCTACCCACACATGACCGTGGCTGAGAACATGGGCTTTGCTCTGAAGATCGCCGGCATCAGCAAAGAAGAGCGCGCAGAGCGTGTTCTCGAAGCAGCTAAGTTGCTCGACCTCGAGCCTTACCTAGCTCGCAAGCCAAAGGCCCTTTCTGGTGGTCAGCGTCAGCGTGTAGCCATGGGTCGTGCAATCGTTCGTAAGCCTCAGGTGTTCCTCATGGACGAGCCTCTATCGAACCTTGACGCCAAGCTTCGCGTTCAGACCCGTACCCAGATCGCTTCACTTCAGCGTCGCCTCGGAGTAACCACCGTTTACGTAACCCACGACCAGGTTGAAGCTATGACCATGGGCGACCGCGTTGCAGTTCTCAAGGATGGCCTACTTCAGCAGGTTGACACCCCACGCAACCTTTACGAGAAGCCAAAGAACGTATTCGTTGCAGGCTTCATTGGCTCACCAGCCATGAACCTTCTTCAGCTCGCAATCGTCGACGGTGGAGTCAAGTTCGGCAACCTGGTTCTTCCAGTTGCCAAGGAGATTCTCGCTAAGACCAAGGCTGCAGAAATCACCGTTGGTCTTCGTCCAGAAGACCTAGTGATCAGCAACCAGGGCCTCGAGGTTGAAGTTGACGTCGTTGAAGAGCTAGGCGCAGACGCTTACCTCTACACCCACGGTGCAGTCGGTTCGGCAGATGCCGAGATCGTCGCTCGTGTGGACTCAACCAACCACCCAAAGCCTGGTGCAAAGGTATTCCTCGCACCTCAGGGCGGAATCACCCACTTGTTCGACGTTGAGTCGGGCGACCGCCTCAACTAGTAGTTCAAGAACAACTACTGGTGGCTTCAGCACTAGACATTACGGCTGCCACGGTAGATCCAGCTCTGCTGGATTTACCGTGGCATTTGCCATTGGAGCAGTGGCCCGATGAGAACATCGCAGCTCTCCCCAAAGGACTTTCTCGCCATACCGTGCGATTCGCCCATCTGAGCGGCTACGTAATCGCCATTAAAGAAACTCTCGGCGAACTGGCCAAGCGTGAATACGACATGCTTCGAAACCTAGCCAAACTAGATGTCCCATGCGTTGAAGCTTTTGCAATCATCAACAATCGCACCGACGAAGAAGGCAACGAACTTCCATCGGTACTCATCACCCGTCACCTCAAGTTTTCACTGCCATACCGCGCCATGTGGTCGCAGGGTTTGCGCGCCGAGACGGCAACCCGTCTGGTTGATGCGCTGGCGCTACTTCTGGTTCGCCTGCACATCGCCGGCTTCTTCTGGGGCGACGTATCGCTTTCAAACACCCTGTTTCGCCGAGACGCCGGCTCATTTGCCGCCTACCTCGTTGATGCCGAAACCGGGCACCTCTACGATTCGGGGCTTTCGAACGGGCAACGCGAGAACGACCTTGAGATTGCGCGCGTCAACATCGCCGGTGAACTCATGGACCTTGTGGCGAGCGGCAATGCTGCCCCGGGTGTCGACCCAGTAGCTACATCCGAGCGAATCATGCGAAAGTATCGCGAGCTTTGGGTTGAACTCACGGGCGCCGAGACTTTTGAGATGGCCGAAAAGTGGAAGATCAATCGCCGCATCCAGCGCCTCAACGAGCTCGGTTTCGACATCGACGAAATGACGATTCGCACCGACGACACCGGAGCGAAGCTAAAGATTCAACCCAAGGTAGTAGACGCCGGCCATCACGCCCGCCGCCTCATTCGCCTCACCGGGCTCGATGTCGAAGAGAACCAGGCTCGCCGCCTTTTGAACGACCTCGACGAATATCGCCGCGACAACCAGCGTGCCGGCGCCGACGAAGAGGTTTTGGCCC
>CANFPR010000117.1 GCA_947448975.1 Micrococcales bacterium
ATCAACCTAAACCGCAAGGTGCTCGACGCTCTGGCCAAGGCTCTAATGGAAGAGGAAACCCTCAACCAGGAGCAGATCGCCAAGATCTTTAAGAACCTAAAGAAGTTGCCACAGCGCGAACTTTGGTTGTCGAAGAAGAGTCGCCCAGTTTCTAAGGTTGGCCCAATCGCGATTCCTTCGAAGGGTTCAACCTCTTCTAAAGAGGCAGCAGCCGCCGCCGAGGCGAAAGCCGCGGCAAAGCCAGCCACCAAACGTCGTGCTACTCGCGTAAGCGCAGCATCGAAGGCGGCAACGCCAACGGCTAAGGCAGCCAAGCCTCGCGCACCGAGGGCACCGAAAGAGTAGTTGTGGTTGACTCCGAGCGCATCAAGTCTGCGGTGGTTGAGCTTTTAGCCGCCATCGGTGAAGACCCAACCCGCTCAGAGCTAACCGCCACACCAACCAAGGTTGCCGAGGCATACGCCGAGTTCTTCAAAGGCGTGGGAGTCGATGCAACCGCTGTGCTAGCCGAAACCTTCGAAGCCGAGCACAACGAAGTTGTGATTCTCAAAGACATCGACTTCGTTTCGATGTGCGAACACCACCTGCTGCCCTTCACCGGCGTTGCACACATTGCCTACCTACCGAGCGACCGAGTAATCGGCCTTGGTCGTCTACCGAAGCTGGTAGAAATCGTGGCATCGCGCCCGCAACTTCAAGAAAACCCAACCGCCCAGGTTGCCGACGCCCTCGAAGCTGGGCTCAACACTCGCGGTGTGGTTGTGGTTATCGAAGCCCGTCACCACTGCGTAGTTTCGCGCGGCGCTCGTCAGCCCGAAGCCAACACCGTAACCATGGCCGCCCGCGGATGCTACGCCGAACCAATTGCAAGAGCCGAAGTCATGGGGCTCATCTCCAAATGACCTTTCATCAACCACTCGTTATGGGTGTGCTCAATGTCACGCCCGATTCGTTTAGCGACGGCGGCGAATACACCACCGTCGAAGCTGCCCTCGATCACGCTCGCGTGCTGCAAATAGCCGGAGCCGACATCATCGACATCGGCGGTGAATCAACTCGCCCAGGCGCCGAACGCGTTTCGGTTGAAGAAGAGCAGCGACGAGTCATCCCGGTTATTCAAGCCATAGTCGCTGAGCTCGGTGCCAAGGTTTCGATCGACACCATGAACGCGTCGACCGCGGCCGCCGCGATAGCCGCCGGAGCCAGCATCATCAACGATGTTTCGGGTGGGCTTGCCGACGAGCAGATGTTTGCGGTTGCCGCTCAAACCAAGGCGACCATCGTGATTTCGCATTGGCGAGGATTCAGCAACGTGATGGACACCCAAAACACTTACAACGAAATTGGCGCGGATGTCGCTGCCGAACTTTCTGCACGAATCGACGCCGCGCTTGCCGCGGGGGTAGCTCGCGAACAGATCGTGATCGACCCGGGTCTCGGGTTTGCCAAAGACATGAAGCAGAACTGGCAACTGGTGGCTCGACTCGACCAACTCGAAAAGCTCGGTTACCCCATCTTGGTCGGCGCGAGCCGCAAGCGGTTTATTGCAGGCGCAATCGAATTCGACGAATCGGTTACCGTGAGCACCGAACGCCGCGACGTGGCAACCGCCGTTCTCACCGCGCTTTTGCTGCAGCGAAAGCTGTGGGGCATCCGTGTTCACAACGTGCTCGCCACCACCGACGCGATTCGGGTTGTTGCAGCGTTGCGAGAAGGGGAGCAGAGTTAAACCATGCGCCACCAAATCAAACTCACCGGACTTCGAGTTTTTGGCTATCACGGAGTTTTCGACTTCGAACGCCAAAACGGCCAAGACTTCTACATCGACTGCTCGGTTTGGATTGACGGCACCAAGGCAGCGCTAAACGATGATCTATCAAAGACCGTCAACTACGCCGACCTTGCCAAGGCGCTGGTTGAAAACGCCAAGTCTGAGCCGGTTGACTTGCTCGAGACCCTCGCGCAGCGCCTGCTCGACATGGTGATGAACCTCGGTGGCGGCGATGCAACCGGCATGATTCAAAAGGCCAAAGTTACGGTTCACAAACCAAACGCTCCAATTGTTTACGACTTCTCAGATGTCTCGGTGACCGTCAAGGCAAAGCGCAGCTAATGCCGGCGGTGCACTCGATTTTGGCTCTCGGCGGTAATCTCGGCGATCGCAAAGAAACCATTCGATCGGCCATTCGTGCGCTTAAGGAAACCGACGGCGTCACGGTGTTGGCCAAGTCACCTCTGGTCGAATCGTTTGCGGTTACCGAAGCGGGAGTCGACAAGTCTCGCCCCAACTACCTAAACGGCGTGGTCGAAATCGAAACCACCCTCAAACCCGGCGCGCTACTCGACCTGGTGCGCAGCATCGAGCGCGATCACGGCCGTGTGCGTCTAGAACGTTGGGGTTCGCGCACCCTCGACATCGACATCATCACCTACGGCACCACCATCAAAGACGGCAAGCGTCTCACCCTGCCGCATCCTCGTGCGTTTGAGCGAGCCTTTGTGCTCGTGCCTTGGGCTCTGATGAACCCAGCCGCTGTATTACCGGGTCACGGTGCTGTTGCCGCGCTGGCAGAGGGCGTTAAGAACGAAGTTTGGGTGGTCAAATGAAGCCAACCAAGGCCACCGCGCTTGTTTCTTACGCCATCGCGACTTCGATTCTGGGGTTCGGCGTCTCGGCGTTGCTTGTGCGCTCGGGCTACGCCCTGCCACTCTCGCCAACCAATCTGCTGATTACGCTGCCGGTGATTGCCATCGTGCTGGTCATCATGGCTCTGCCCATCTTGCGATACCGAGCTGCCGTAAAGCGAGCCATCGAAAAACCTGAAACAGCAAAGCAGCACCCACCCAAGCGAGTCGACCCATTTTTTGCAATGCGCGTTGCCGTTTTGGCCAAGGCGATTGCAATCTCGGGTTCGGTCTTTCTCGGATGGCACGCCGGGGTGCTAATCGCGTTGGTGCGTGCCCCCGAGGTTGAGTCGGGCAGCGTTTGGCGCCAAGTGTTCGGATTACTCGGCTCGATTGCTTTGATTGTTGCTGGGTTGATCATCGAAAACTCCTGCAAGGTTCCGCCAGATGCAACGCCGCCCGACATCGAAGCGAGCGCAGCGTGACCGCCACCGGCCGCCTAGCGGTTGGTGTTATCGGCGCCGGTGCAGTCGGTGTTGCCATGGCTCAGGCATTGGCTGGAGCTGGGCACCTGCTGTTGGGAATCACCGCGATCAGCCAAGAGAGCCTCGACCGCGTCGAAGCGCAGCTGCCGGGCGTTGAGGTGCTCACCATCGGTGAAGTGCTGGCTCGCGCAGAACTTGTGATTCTCGCCATTCCAGAAACAGAACTCGAGGCCGTCATCGGTGGTTTCAGCGAGGCTCACCTTTGGAAGGCGGGCCAGTTGGTGGCACACACCAGTGCCGCTCACTCATACAGCGCGCTCGGTTCGGCCGCCCAGCAGGGCGTGATCCCTCTAGCGATTCACCCGTCGATGCGTTTCACCGGCACGAGCGTGGATGTCGCCCGCCTGCGTGAATCTTTCTGTGCGGTTTCGGCACCAAAGGTTGCCCTGCCGATCGCCCAAGCCCTCGTGATTGAGATGGGCGCGGAGCCGGTGGTTATCACCGAAGAGCAGCGTGCCGCCTATGCCGAAGCGTTCGAAGTGGCCACCAACTTTTCGGCGATGGTGGTGAATCAGGCCATTGGTTTGCTCGAGGATGCCGGCATCGAAAACGCCCGCGGAATCATCGCGCCGAGCGTGAGAAGCGCAGTCGAACGCGCCCTCGACGACGGCCACACTCCCATCGACACTCTTGATTTTGACTGACTAGGGGGGTATGAATGACA
>CANFPR010000118.1 GCA_947448975.1 Micrococcales bacterium
ATGTGTCCGGTTGAAACCCCTGAAGGCCCAAACATTGGTCTGATCGGTTCGCTAACCGCCTACGCACGCATCAACACCTTCGGCTTTATCGAGACCCCTTACAACAAGGTTGTAAACGGCAAGATCTCGGGCAAGATCGAATACCTAGATGCAGCGGCTGAGTCGGGCAAGGTTATCGGTGGTGCAGATGTTCCACTAAACGCCGACAAGACCTTCGCTAACAAGAAGGTATTCGCTCGCTTCCGTGGCGACGTTGTTGAAGTTGACAACGACCTAGTCGACTACATCGACATCTCCCCGCGCCAGTTGGCTTCGGTGAGCACCTCGCTTATTCCGTTCCTTGAGCACGACGACTCGTCGCGTGCACTTATGGGTGCAAACATGCAGCGTCAGGCAGTTCCACTGCTTCGCTCAGATGCCCCACTAGTAGGTACCGGTATGGAGCGCGTTGCCGCTATCGACTCCGGCGCAGTAGTGGTCAACGAGACCGCTGGTGTTGTCGAAGAAGTTTCGGCCGACCTAATCGTTATCGCACAAGACAAGGGCGGCACCAAGACCTACGCCCTTCGCAAGTTCGAGCGCAGCAACCAGGGCACTGCAATCAACCAGCGTGTTGTTGTAGAAGCCGGTGCCCGCGTTGAAGCTGGCGAAGTTCTAGCCGATGGCCCATCAACCGACAACGGTGAGTTGGCTCTTGGTAAGAACCTCCTCGTGGCTTTCATGCCATGGGAAGGCCACAACTTCGAAGACGCGATCATCATCAGCCAGAACTTGGTTAAAGACGACACTCTCTCGTCGATTCACATCGAAGAGTACGAAGTTGACGCCCGCGACACCAAGCTCGGTAAAGAAGAGATCACTGCCGACCTACCAAACGTTTCGGGTGAAGCACTTGCTCAGCTCGACGAGCGCGGCATCATTCGCATCGGTGCAGAGGTTCGCCCTGGCGACATCTTGGTTGGAAAGGTTACCCCTAAGGGTGAAACCGAACTAACCGCCGAAGAGCGTTTGCTCCGTGCAATCTTCAACGAGAAGAGCCGCGAAGTTCGCGACACCTCGCTCAAGGTTCCACACGGCGAGCAGGGCACCGTAATCGGCGTCAAGGTGTTCGACACCGACAACGACGACGAGCTAGGTGCTGGCGTAAACCAGCGCGTAGTTGTGCACATCGCTCAGAAGCGCAAGATCACCGAAGGTGACAAGCTTGCTGGTCGCCACGGAAACAAGGGTGTTATCTCCAAGATTCTGCCTGTCGAAGACATGCCGTTCCTTGAAGACGGAACCCCTGTTGACATCGTTCTAAACCCACTAGGTATCCCAGGCCGTATGAACTTCGGTCAGATTCTAGAAACCCA
This sequence comes from Micrococcales bacterium, assembly GCA_947448975.1. GTDB lineage: Bacteria > Actinomycetota > Actinomycetes > Actinomycetales > Microbacteriaceae > Rhodoluna. The sequence continues at coordinate 1,356 of CANFPR010000118.1, forward strand.
CCTTGGATGGATCGCATCTCAGGGTTGGAAGGTTGCCGACAACGCGAAGTGGGCCGAGTCTCTCGCCACTTCAATGCGCGAAGGTGCTGCCGGAACCAAGGTTGCTACCCCGATCTTCGACGGTGCATCCAAGGATGAAATCGTGCACCTGCTCGAGTCGACTAACCCGAACGAATGGGAAAAAGAGAACAAGCGCAAGCGCATCGACGGCACCGGTAAGGCTCGCCTATTCGATGGTCGCTCAGGCGAACCGTTCCCTGCTCCAATCTCGGTTGGTTACATGTACGTGCTCAAGCTGCACCACCTAGTTGACGACAAGATCCACGCTCGTTCGACTGGTCCTTACAGCATGATCACCCAGCAGCCACTCGGTGGTAAGGCGCAGTTCGGTGGACAGCGCTTTGGTGAAATGGAAGTTTGGGCTCTGCAGGCTTATGGTGCAGCGCACACTCTTCAAGAGTTGCTCACCATCAAGTCCGACGACATCCAGGGTCGTATTCGCACCTACGAGGCAATCGTTAAGGGCGAGAACATCCAGGCTCCTGGTATTCCAGAGTCGTTCCGCGTTCTTGCAAAGGAAATGCAGTCACTCGGCCTCAACGTTGAAGTTCTCAACGCCAAGGGCGAGACCGTCACCCTCAAGGAAGAAGAGTGGACTGACGCAGACCGCGCTTCTGAGGAGCTCGGCATCAACCTGTCAAAGAACGAATCGCTCTCGGCCGACACCGAGTTCACCGGTTTCTAAGAGTTAGTTAAGAGGAAAGCAAACAAATGGAAGTTGAATCCTTCGACGCACTTCGAGTTGGCCTAGCCACTTCGGAAGACATTCGCTCATGGTCAAACGGTGAAGTAAAGAAGCCAGAGACCATCAACTACCGCACCCTAAAGCCTGAGAAGGACGGACTCTTCTGCGAGAAGATCTTCGGCCCTACCAAAGACTGGGAGTGTGCCTGTGGCAAGTACAAGCGTGTTCGTTACAAGGGCATCGTCTGTGAGCGCTGTGGTGTAGAAGTTACCAAGTCGTCGGTTCGTCGTGAGCGCATGGGTCACATCGAGCTAGCCGCACCGGTTACTCACATCTGGTACTTCAAGGGTGTTCCTAGCCGCTTGGGTTACCTACTCAACATGGCTCCAAAAGACCTTGAGAAGATCATCTACTTCGCTGCTTACCGCGTAATGAAGGTTAAAGATGCCTTCAAGACCGAGGATGCCGGCCTAGTCAAGCTCGACTACATCGACCGCGTTCGCACCATCTTGAACCAGCGTCACGCCGAAATGGTTGAACTGGCTCAAGACGAGCTAACCGCTCTCGAAGAGTTCGGTTTCACTCTCGAGCCAGCTGCCAACATTTGGGAAGCACCGGTTTGGGTTGACAAGGCTTTCGCTAAGTCGATCGAGCAGCTCGTTGCCGCCGAAGTAAAGAACCCTTCACGCGCAGAAGCTAAGGCAGCCAAGGCCGCCGAAGCCGCTGAAGCAGAAGAGTCTTTCGCAGCAGCAGCCCAGGTTGACGCTGCCACTCAGAAGCAGATCGACAAGCTAAAGAGCGAGTTCAAGAAGAAGACCGAAAAGATCGTTCGCGAGTACGGCAAGTACGAGCGTTCGGCCAGCCTTCAGAAGGAACAGCAGGCTTGGCGCCTCTACCTTTCTGTAAAGGAAGGCGACCTTCTTCAGAACGACGCAATCTTCGACACCTTCGACTACTACTACGGTGAGTACTTCGAAACTTCGATCGGTGCAGAGGCTGTTCAGCAGGTTCTAGCCGCATTCGACTTGGATGCCTGTGCAACTGAGCTTCGCGGCCAGATCGCAACCACCAAGGGTTCGAAGCAGACCCAGGCCATCAAGCGCCTCAAGGTTGTCAACTCGTTCATTCAGTCGAACACCCCTCCAACCAGCATGGTGCTCGATGTTCTGCCGGTTCTTCCGCCAGAAATTCGCCCAATGGTTCAGCTCGATGGTGGACGTTTCGCGACCTCCGACCTAAACGACCTTTACCGTCGCGTCATCAACCGCAACAACCGTCTAAAGCGATTCGTTGAACTAGGCCAGGTTCCAAAGACCATCCTTAACAACGAAAAGCGCATGCTTCAAGAAGCAGTAGACGCCCTGTTCGACAACGGCCGTCGTGGCCGTGCAGTTACCGGAACCGGTAACCGCGCCCTCAAGTCGCTTTCTGACTTGCTAAAGGGTAAGCAGGGTCGTTTCCGTCAGAACCTTCTAGGTAAGCGCGTTGACTACTCGGGTCGTTCGGTTATCGTTGTTGGTCCTCAGCTCAAGCTGCACCAGTGTGGTCTGCCTAAGCTGATGGCACTCGAGCTCTTCAAGCCATTCGTTATGAAGCGTCTTGTCGACCTGGGCCTAGCTCAGAACATCAAGAGCGCTAAGCGCATGGTTGAGCGTAGCCGCCCACAGGTTTGGGGAGTCCTCGAAGAGGTCATCCGCGAGCGTCCGGTGCTACTAAACCGTGC